>RDDY01000355.1 GCA_003852805.1 Chryseobacterium sp. | reverse complement strand
CTTTTGTATCTTTTTTATCGTTATCCAATCCGTTGATGGATACTACGCGAACCTGTGTCAGTTGTTGTCTGTGGCCGTTTTTCTTGGCGTAACCTTTTCTTCTTTTCTTTTTGAAGACGATTACTTTGTCCGCCTGAACATGGTCCAGTACTTCCACTTCTACACTGATTCCTTCTACAGCCGGGGCGCCGACAGTTACCGTACCGTTAACGGTCATAAGCACTTTGTCAAACGTAAGTTTGTCACCTTGCTCACCTGTCAAACGGTTTACGTACAACTTCTGGTCTTGCTCAACCTTGTATTGAAGCCCTGCTATCTCTACGATTGCAAACATTTTAGGTAATTATTTATAATTATTCGAGGTGCAAAGATACATAAATTTCCGCTTGCAACCCCGGCAATTTGATTTTTTCTCCAAACGCAATAAACGGCAAAACAATCGGCTTGAAACAGCGCGCCGGAAAAACCGTTACAATTTGTTCACTTTTATATCTTTGGACAAATCATAACCGCATGCAGCGCGACCTCTACATTGACTTTGCCAAAGGCTTGGCTACCCTGAGCGTAATATTCATCCACACCGTTTTCTGGAGCGGCCAATTCTATGTCCCAACCGAATTGCGGGTGATGAGTCTGCTGTTTGATGTGCCGGTTTTTTTTCTGTTGAGCGGCTATACGTCATCGGGTAAACTGGAGAAAACACTGTATCGACTTTTGAAGTTACAGATAACGTATATGATCTTCGTGACCGGCGTTTTCTTTCTCGATTCCCTGTTTAAAATAGTCGGGAGCAGCATCGGCGGAGAAGCTTTCCTACAAGATTTCTTCGGCACCTTCGGCGGCAAATACGCCCAAAGCAGCGGTGCTTTCCATTGGGAGACCTTGGGCAACTGGTGGCTGCACAGTTACCGCAACGCCGATATTTTCCCTGTGGTGATGGGCAGTTTTTGGTATCTGAAAGTTTACTTTATCCTAACGGTCTTCGGCGCGCTGATTCTGCGGTTTTTTCCGCGGCACATCAACTGGTTCATCGCACTGTGTTTGGCGCTCACACTCATCTTCAATTTCTACAGTTACCCGACGGGGCAAGTGGGCTACATAGCAATTTATTTGGCAGTATTTCTGGCAGGACACCAATTGAGCGGAAAGAAAATAAAAGCCAAAGTCGTCCCTTTGCTGTACCTAATGCTCGGCGGTTTCGTTGCATGGATGTTTTACTACTTCGGCCCGGATATCTTCTACAAAATAAACAAGCAGAAGTTTCCGCCCCGCATTCCGTATATCGTTTGGATGCTTCCCGCGCTTGTTACGGTGGCAGTACTCTATAAGCGTTTGAAGATTAAAAACGGCAACTTGGTAACCTACATCGGGCAAAATGCCATCTTCTATTATTTCGCTCAAGGCGTCAGTTCTTCGCTCATTTACTTTATGGTGGTTCCGCTGAGCGAGCGGATGCATTGGGTGGCATTGTTGATTCTTGCGTACGTCATCAATGTGCTCTTGGCCATCGGCATTGCAGAGGTTGCCAAAAAAGCGGACAATTTGGGTTGGAAAATATTGGAGTACCTGCGCTCAGTAACCGCCAATAAAACAGCCCGGGACTAACCATTTCCCGGGCCTACCCTGATATATGAAAAAGTCAGTATTTAGCAATACCATATATATCAGTGATCTCGTTTGCTCCCGCGTGCTACCACGGCAACCAATATTATAAGCAGCAGCGCGCCTATGACCCAGTACAGCGGATTGGTATACCACTGTTCGGTTGTACTGCTTTTGGTCATGTCAACATCTACTTTCAAATCCGGTGAATTGTCTTGCGCATAAACCAACGCGCCAAGGAAAAGCATTACCGGTAATACCAAAGCTGTGAGCAGCTTGCCAATTGTTGTACGAATTACTTCCATAATGAATTTTTTAATTTGTACAGTGCATTTGCAAGACTTATGCCGGTACGAAAATAACATTTCCGGGCGACAAAGCAAGTTTTTCTAACAAATATTGGTTAGTTTCCTAATTGTCTTTGGTGATATAGCCGATGGTTTTTGACAACTCGGTTATTTACCGTTATCGGATTAAAGCTTATTTTTACAACATTATGTTCAGACTGAAATTATTGACCGATCCGCGGTGGGCAAACATTGCCGAAGCGAACTTGGAAGAGATATTGACCGACCACGCTTGGTGCGAGCAAAAAGCCGCCAGCAATGCCATTACGCTCATCACCATGCTGCCCGAACACACCGAGATTGTTACGGAGCTGCTGGCCATTGCACAGGAAGAACTGGAGCATTTCCATTTGGTTCATGAAATCATCAAGAAGAGAGGCGGAGTATTGGGACCCGTCCGAAAGGATGATTATGTGGGAGACCTTCAGCGCTTTATAACCCAAGGCAGCAGAGAAGATTACATCATAGACCGTTTGCTTTTCGCCGCCATGATAGAAGCACGCAGCTGCGAAAGATTCCGCGTGTTAACGGAGAATATAAAGGATGAAGAGCTGAAAAAGTTTTATCGGGATTTGATGATCTCCGAGGCCAACCATTATACCGCATTCATAGGCTTCGCTCGCAAGTTGGGCGATCCTGAAAAGGTGAACGCCCGCTGGGAAAAATGGTTGGAATACGAGTCGAACGTCATCCGATCTTACGGTAAAAAAGAAACCATACACGGATAAATGAGACGCGCCGGAAACGATTATTTGGGACTGTTCATCCGCTCATTCCTGCAAGGCTTGGTGATACTGGGCCCTGTCAGTGCCACGGTATGGATCATCTGGTACATTGTTTCCAGCGTAGACAGCATTATTCCATACGTCTCAGACCGTATTCCGGGCTTGGTCTTCGTATTGGTCATATTGTCTACGGCACTGATCGGTTTTGTCGGGAACAAATTCCTGCTCGGCCGCGTCATAGTGGACAGTATGGATTATGTACTGGAACACACGCCCGGCATCAAATTCATTTACACCTCACTGAAAGATGTCCTCGGTTCATTTGTCGGAGACAAAAAGAAATTCAATCATCCGGTTTGGGTCATAGTAAATCGGGAGCCGGACATTTGGCGGATCGGGTTCTTGACCCAGCCCGATTTGCTTGTATTGGACATGCCCGGGAATGTAGCCGTCTATCTGCCGCATTCCTACGCCATTTCGGGCTGGGTGATTGTAACCGCAACCGAGAACATCAAACCCATCGAAGGAATTTCCGCAGCACAGGCCATGAAGTTTGCCGTGAGCGGAGGCGTATCGGGGACAACCCCGGAAGAAACCGAAACCGAACAACAAAACAACATTTTATGAAACTGCCCTACGCCGAACCTTTCCGCATTAAAATGGTGGAAGAAATCCGTCGGTCCACACGCCAAGAACGCGAAGAATGGATCCGCAACGCCGACTATAATCTGTTCAATCTGAAAAGCTCGCAGGTGTTTATCGACCTGTTGACCGACAGCGGCACCGGCGCCATGTCAGACAAACAGTGGGCCGCCGTGATGACGGGCGACGAAAGTTATGCAGGTTCGGCCTCGTTCGAGAAACTGAAGCAAAGTGTAGAGCAGATCACAGGTTACAAATATCTGCTGCCTACCCACCAAGGCCGCGCGGCAGAGAATGTGCTGTTTACGGTTTTGGTAAAAGACGGCGACATTGTTCCGGGCAACTCGCATTTCGACACCACAAAAGGCCACATTGAAATGCGAAAAGCCCACGCCGTAGATTGCACGGTGGATGAGGCTTTTGATATCGAAGATCCTTTTCAATTCAAAGGAAACATAGACCTCGATAAGCTGGAAGAAGTATATAAATCTCACCCAAAAGAGAAGATTCCGTTTTGTTTGATCACCGTTACCTGCAACACCTCCGGAGGTCAACCGGTTTCCCTCGAAAATATAAAAGCCGTGCGCGAGCTATCCGACCGCTACGGCATTCCCGTCTATTTTGACGGTGCGCGCTTCGCCGAAAACGCTTATTTCATCCAACAAAGAGAAAACGGTCAGCGCGAGAAGAGCATCAAGGAAATCTGTCGCGAGATGTTCGGTTACGGCAACGGCATGACCATGAGCTCCAAGAAGGATGGCTTGGTCAACATTGGCGGATTTGTGGCGACGAATGATGAAGAAGTTTTCCGCAAGGCGTCCAATGTCACGATCATTTTTGAAGGTTTCATTACCTACGGCGGCATGGCCGGACGCGACATGGCGGCATTGGCACAAGGTCTGGACGAATCTACCGAAGAAAGTTATTTGGAATACCGCATCAGTCAGATAGAATACTTGGGCAATAAAATGATTGAATACGGCATCCCGATTCAGAAACCCATCGGTGGCCATGCGGTTTTCATCGATGCGTTATCTTTCCTGCCCAATGTAAAGCGCGAAGAATTCCCCGCTCAAACCTTGGCGATCGAACTCTACAAAGAAGCCGGCATCCGCGGTGTGGAGATCGGCACCTTACTCGCCGACCGCGACCCCGAGACCCGCGAAGAACGCTATCCAAAACTGGAACTCGTGCGCTTGGCCATTCCGCGCCGCACCTACACCAACAACCACATGGAGTACATTGCGGCGGCAGTTAAAAATGTCTTTGACCGCCGAAACGAGATTACCAAAGGTTACGAAATCGTTTGGGAAGCGGACCTGATGCGTCACTTTACGGTTAAACTGAAAGAAGCGCGGTCCTGACTTTTTATAAGCCCAATAGGCACAAAAGTTTTGCGGTGAGTTGAAGTGCTTCCATTCTCAGAGCGCACAAAAGCTTTTAAAATCGAAATAGAAAGCAGTAGCATTTTATCCTGAAGGGATCTAAACCACGACAAAGACGACTGTTCCCAAGCGCTGTAGAGATTCCTATGGAATGATAAGAATTATGTTTGTCGGTTATTTCTTCGACAATCGATAAAGCTTTCCGCTGTCGGTTATG
This sequence comes from Chryseobacterium sp., assembly GCA_003852805.1. Lineage (GTDB taxonomy): Bacteria > Bacteroidota > Bacteroidia > Flavobacteriales > Weeksellaceae > Elizabethkingia. The sequence continues at coordinate 1,056 of RDDY01000355.1, read as the reverse complement.
GCGTAAAGGCTGCCGTCGCGTGCGCCGAGAACATCGCGGAAGCGTTCGTTCTCACTTTCCAGCAATCGCTCTTCGCCGATGACGCGGTTGCCCCGGATGAGCAGACGGTCGATATGTTGACCGCTGAGTGCACCGACAAAAAGGTTGTTCTTCCATTCCGGGATTGCGGAGGCACGGTAGAAATCGATTCCGCTCGGAGAAATCGACGGATCCCAATAATACACAGGTTGCTCCATGCCCGCATGTTGTGTGATGCCGTCGCCTATCTTTGCGCCGCTGTATTCCAAACCGTAAGTAATCACAGGCCAGCCGTAGTTCCTGCCTGCGAGGATCAGGTTGATCTCATCGCCGCCCATCGGCCCCATTTCCGATTGCCAAAGCTCTCCTGTTTCAGGATGAAGCGTCAACCCCTGCACATTGCGGTGACCGTATGAGTAAATGGCCGGGCGCACAGCACCTTGTCCCACGAAAGGATTGTCTGCCGGCGGCCGGCCGTTTTTATCGATGCGCACTACTTTCCCGAGGTAAGAGTCTAACTGCTGCGCTTGCGGTCGGGTTACCAAATCCGATCGCTCGCCGGTGCTGACAAACAGATTGCCGTCTGTACCGAAAACCAAACGGCCGCCGAAATGCAGTTTCCCGTTGTATGCCGGCTCGGCGCGGAAGATTACCGTCGCGTTTTCCACTTGTTTCTCATCTGCGGAGAGTCTGCCTTTTCCTACAGCTGTCAGATTGCCGCTTCCCTGTTTTTCGGAGAAAGTCCAGTAAATCGTTCTGTTGGAAGCAAAGTCGGGATCGAGCGCCACGTCCAGCATTCCGCCTTGTCCTTCGTCCATCACTGCGGGAAATGCTGTAATGCGCGAAATGCTTTTGCCATCGGCAGAGACGATGTTCATATAGCCGCTTTTCTCGGTAATCAGCAAGCGGCCGTCGGGCAGTTCGATCAGCCCCCAAGGTTTGCCAAGTGAACCTGTCAACACTTCCACCTTAATCGGCGTTTGGGTTTTCATTCCCGGTACGCGTGTCTGTCCTTCAAAGGCAGGTCTGTAATCGGTG
>RDDY01000306.1 GCA_003852805.1 Chryseobacterium sp. | reverse complement strand
GTCGATAGGGGCGGTCTTTGTGCTGATTTTCCTGCCGCTCGTCATCTATTTCATCAAGTTCAAGCGAATCAAATGAAATTCATTTACGGACTTTTTGTCGAGCTGATGGTTATCGGGATGAAACTGTTCGCTTTGTTTAGCGATAAAACCCGTCGTGGTGTGGAAGGCCGCAATCAGTCTTTGGCAAAAGTGAAAGCAGCTTTTACAGCAGAGGATAAGGTAATCTGGATGCATGCGGCAAGCCTCGGCGAATACGACCAGGGTTTGCCTGTTTTGGAAGCTTTGAAAAAGAAGTTCCCGAAGTCTAAGGTGCTGGTGACATTTTTCTCGCCTTCCGGTTACGATAATGTGGCGAAGAAAAACCATCCCGCCGATGTCGTCTGCTATCTGCCGTTCGACCGTAAAAATGATGTGGAAGAATTTCTCAAGGCTTTTACGCCGCAACTGTTTTTTACGGTGAGATACGACTACTGGTACAATCTGTTAAGCGCACTGCGCCGAAGAAAAGTGCCGGTCTATGTGGTATCGGCACTGTTTTACAGAGAGCAGTATTTCTTTAAAGCTTACGGTAGAGATTTTGTGAAACAACTGCAGGAAACCGTTAACCGATTTTTTCACCAAACGGAGGAATCTCTAAAGCTGGCTGCGTCAATCGGCTTGACGAATGGAATTGTCACGGGTGACACCCGCTTTGACCGGGTTAAAGAATATCGACGTCGCGACAATACGGTGGACTATATTTCGGATTTTAAAGGAAAAAAAAAGTTGATCGTCTTCGGAAGTTCCTGGGAGGCGGAAGAGCAGATCGCAAGAGAACTGATTGAGCGAAATGTCAGCGCAAAAATAATCCTGGCGCCGCACGACCTGAAGAGAGTGAAACATTTGACCGATCTTTTTCCGGACGCTCTGCTATATTCAAAGATTCAGGAGGACAATCCGGCGATTGCGAGCGTGTTGATTATCGACTCAGTCGGTCTGTTGTCAAGATTATATTCCCATGCTGACATAGCGGTGGTGGGCGGCGGCTTTCACGATGCCGGTCTTCACAATATTCTGGAGGCGGCTACTTTCGGGAAGCCTGTGCTTTTCGGCAATCACTACAAAAAGAATCCGGAAGCTGACGCTTTAATCAGAAACGGCGGTGCAAAATCTTTTTCGGAACCGACAGGTGTGGCGGTTTTCATAGAGCAACTGGTCGACGACGCAACTACGCTTACTGGAATGTCAACGGCTTCATTCGAGTTCGTGTCAGATCAGCCTAATGCTACCGAGACCATCGTTCGGGAAATCCTTGCCTAAGGCTTTTACCCAAAATTGTCACCAAAGAAAGTCCGCGCTAATTTTCTAAATTTGTGCCTTTCACATCATTCAACAAATCATACGAAAGTGTTTTACGACCACCGCGCAATAGAGAAAAAATGGCAGCAGTACTGGCAACAGCACGAAACCTTTAAAACATCAAATAACACCGAGCTTCCCAAATATTATGTTCTGGATATGTTTCCGTATCCGTCAGGGGCAGGGCTTCATGTAGGCCATCCGCTCGGTTACATTGCGTCCGATATCGTCAGCCGTTACAAAAGACACCGGGGTTTTAATGTGCTGCATCCCATCGGCTACGACAGTTTTGGCCTGCCGGCGGAACAGTACGCCATCCAGACCGGTCAGCATCCTGCGGTTACCACAGAACAAAACATTTCGCGCTACGAGGAGCAACTCAAGCGTTTGGGCTTCTCGTTCGACTGGTCACGCCAGCTGCGCACTTCGGATGCATCCTATTATAAATGGACACAGTGGATTTTTATTCAATTGTTTCATTCGTGGTACAATAAAGAAACGGATAAGGCTGAGCCTATCGACACCTTGGTCGCTCATTTTGAAAAATTCGGTACCGAAAAGCTGAACGCTGCCCAAACCGATGAACTGAGCTTTACTGCTGATGAATGGAATAATGCTTCAGAGCTTGAAAAGCAGGATATTCTTCTCAACTACCGTTTGGCTTTCCGTGCGGAGACCACCGTCAACTGGTGTCCGCAGCTGGGAACCGTTCTGGCAAATGACGAGGTGAAAGACGGCAAGTCGGAGCGAGGCGGCTATCCCGTTTACCAAAAGAAAATGATGCAGTGGAGCATGCGGATTACGGCATACTCCGAAAGATTGTTGCAGGGCCTTGACAATTTGGATTGGCCACAGCCATTAAAGGATGCACAGATTTACTGGATCGGGAAGTCGCAGGGGGCTGAGATCGATTTTGATGTCCTCACCCCAGCCCTCTCCAACGGAGAGGGAGGAACGAGACCGAACTACATGACCGGAGGTGCCAATTCCAAAGTTTTGCTGCACCACGCTAAGAACATGCGCCACGAACCTACCAAGGCTGAAGATGTTCTTTGGCAGGCATTGCGCAACCATGCGCTTGGCGACAAATTCCGCCGTCAGCATCCGATTCGGGATTATATTGTTGATTTCGTATGTCTGGAGAAGAAACTGGTCGTCGAGGTCGATGGTGACTACCATTTTAATGCGGAGCAGACCGAGAGCGACAACCTCAGAAGCCTGGAGCTTAATCTCAAAGGCTATGATATTCTGCGGTTCACGAATGAGGAGGTTCTGAATAATACAGATGCGGTCTTAGGAAGAATAAAGGCGAAACTGCAAGAAATTGCGATCGATAAACCATCGGACTCCCCTCTCCCTAGGAGAGGGGCCGGGGGTGAGGATACTGTAAAGCTTCGCGTCTTCACCACCCGCCCCGACACCATCTTCGGTGCCACATTTATGGTTTTGGCGCCGGAGCACCCACTGGTTGAACAGTTAGCAACCGAAGCGCAAAAAGCGGAAGTAGAGGCCTACCGCGAGAAAACTGCACTGCGCACCGAGCGCGACCGCATGGCAGACGTCAAGAATGTTTCGGGTGCATTTACCGGCAGTTACGCCGTCAATCCGTTCAGCGGGAAGCAGATGCCGATTTACATCTCAGATTATGTGCTGATGGGCTACGGTACCGGCGCAGTCATGGCCGTTCCTGCGCACGACGAGCGCGACCACCGTTTTGCTAAGCATTTCGGGCTGGAGATCACAAAGGTCATTGATACCGACGTGGATGTCCGGGAGGAAGCTTTCTCGGCGAAAGATCGCGTTTGTGTTAATTCAGATTTCCTTGACGGTTTAAGGTACGAGGAAGCAAATGCCAGAATCGTCGATGAAATAATTGCCCGCGGCATAGGTGAGGGTACCACGAACTATAAGCAGCGCGACGCCATATTTTCGCGCCAACGTTATTGGGGCGAACCGGTTCCTATATATTATAAGGATGGAATGCCGATGACTTTGCCCGACTCTGCTCTGCCGCTGGAATTGCCCGAAGTGGAGAAGTATCTGCCGACGGAAGCCGGAGATCCGCCGCTGGGCAATGCGAGGAATTACGCCTGGGATGAAGTTAATGAAAAAGTGGTAGCAACGGAGCTCATCGACAATGAAACCGTTTTCCCATTGGAACTTTCTACCATGCCGGGCTGGGCCGGCAGCAGCTGGTATTTCCTGCGTTATATGGATCCGCAGAACGACGAAAAGTTTGTGAATAAAGAATTGGCCGATTACTGGGGGCAGGTAGATCTGTACATCGGCGGTAGTGAACACGCCACCGGACACCTTTTGTATTCACGTTTTTGGAATATGTTCCTGAAAGACCGCGGTTATGTTCGTGACGAGGAGCCTTTCAAAAAACTCATCAACCAGGGGATGATCCTTGGGATGAGCGCATTTGTTTTCCGCATCGACGGCACCAACCGATACGTTTCAAAAAATCTCGCAGGAGATTATTCGACGCAAAAAATTCATGTCGATATTTCCTTATTAAAGGGAACAACAGACGAACTCGATATTGAAGCCTTTAAAAAATGGCGTCCTGAATTTGCCGACGCGGAGTTTGTTCTTGAGGACGGTAAATACATCGTTGAGCGCGAGGTTGAGAAAATGTCGAAATCGAAATACAACGTCGTCAATCCCGACGATATCGCTGATGAATACGGCGCCGATTGTCTCCGTCTTTATGAGATGTTCCTTGGCCCATTGGAGCAAAGCAAGCCGTGGAATACCCAAGGTCTGAGCGGAGTGTACGGCTTTTTGAAGAAATTCTGGAATCTGTATTTCAATAGCAATGACGAATTCGAGGTAACGGATGTAGAGCCGACAAAAGCGGAATACAAAATACTGCACACGCTGATAAAGAAAGCGCAGGCCGATATTGAAAACTTCTCGTTCAATACATCGGTCAGTTCCTTCATGATTGCGGTCAATGAACTTTCAAAACTGAAAACCAATAAGCGCGCGATTCTTGAACCTTTGGCTATCGTAATTTCTACCTACGCACCGCATATCGCAGAAGAGCTTTGGCAATGGCTTGGACATTCGGAGAGTATAGAATACGCTGCATTTCCTGCTTTTGACGAGAGCTATTTGGTGGATGACGAGATGGAATATCCCGTGAGCTTCAATGGCAAGATGCGCTTTAAAATACGATTATCGACCGGACTGAGCAATGACGAAATTGAAGAAAAGCTCTTCAAAGACGAGCGGACCGCGCAGTATATGGATGACAAGCCGTTAAAAAAGCTTATCATTGTTCCCAAGAAAATCATCAATATCGTCATATAGCCGGCAATTGCTTATCGGTATGCTGAGGATTATTCAAAAAACGACAATTCAAACGGCAATCGGTTCATCATCGGGTGGTGACTTGTCATTTATGAATCAACAAAAAACACGGCTCTTTCATCGTTGAAAAACAGTGACTTTCAGCAATTTGCAAAAACTCGATATAATAACGGCCGATATTTGCAGATATGCTGTTTGGCAAAGGTTTTAAATCTGACAAAAATCAGTTTTAATTTACTTTCGGCTTGCACGTTTAGTTTTTTTAACTTTATTTTACAACCTCAAAATTTAAAAATTACAACAAATAATTAGTTTAACATGGAAATGAATGTTTCGAACCACGAGCATGTGGACGCTGCAAAGACAAAGAAAGGTGGGCTCAATCCGGCAATCGTTATCCCGATTTTGCTGTTGATTGGTATTGCTATTTATTTATTCCTTTTCGGTCATCCGAGTAACTTCAGAAAAGCTGACGCTATTGCAGGACAAGCTTCTGTTGCCTTTGCCGATATCGATACAAAGGAATTGCACCCTGAATCATTTATGGGTATTATCTACATGGGTGGCCCTGTAGTACCTGTACTGATCACCTTTATGATTATTGTAATTGTCTTCTCTATCGAGCGTGGTTTCGTACTGAGCAGAGCTTCCGGTAAAGGAAATCTGGACAACTTCGTAAACACTGTAAGAGCTTATCTGACAAGAAACGAGATCAACGCTGCACTGGAAGAGTGCGACAGACAACAAGGTTCTGTAGGTAACGTTGTTAAAGAAGGTCTTACTACTTATAAAGCATTGGAGCATGACAACACAATGAACAAAGAGCAGAAGCTGATTGCCCTAAACAAATCATTGGAAGAAGCTACCACTCTGGAAATGCCGATGCTGGAAAAGAACATGATGATTCTTTCTACACTGGGTACCGTTGCTACGCTTGTTGCACTTTTGGGTACGGTAATCGGGATGATTAAGGCGTTCTTCGCGTTGGGTTCAGGAGGTGGTACTCCGGATGCTGCTGCACTTTCTATCGGTATCTCCGAGGCGCTTATCAACACCGCTTTGGGTATTGGTACCTCTGCGGTTGCAATCATCTTCTATAACTACTTTACCTCTAAGATCGACGGTCTTACCTACAAGATCGATGAGATCGGTATGAGCATCCAGCAGTCCTTTGCTGAGCACAACTAATCTCTCTACGACGATGAACACAGGCGGTTTGTTGTCTCGGACAATAAACCGCTTCTTAAAGAAGTTATATTAATAAACAGTAAATTAAAATGGCGAGAGTCAAACCAAAAAGACACGGTGTGTTTGTAGACATGAC
>RDDY01000256.1 GCA_003852805.1 Chryseobacterium sp. | reverse complement strand
ATACCAGAAAAGCATTGAGAGTGAAATCCGATTTAAAAGCACTGATTTTGGGTGCCAACGGTCTGGTAGGCAGCCATGTTACGCAGTTGTTGTTGGAAAACGATGCCTATTCCCGCGTGATTGCCGTTACGCGAAAATCCTTGCCGATACAGCACCCGAAACTGCAGAATATTCTGTCCGATATCGATCATATCAATCCCGAACTAAATCATTTGCGTTGCGACCATTTGTATATTGCCATCGGGACGACAAAGAAAAAAACGCCGAACCGAGAAGACTATGTGCGCATAGACCACGACTATCCTGTGGAAATTGCGCGGCGCGCCAAAGAGAACGGCTGTACTGTGGTAAATGTGGTTTCGAGTGTGGGCGCCGATCCGAGTGCCCGAACCTTTTATTTGCGCCTAAAAGGCAGGTTGGAGCAGTCGCTGATAGAATTGCGGTTTGCAAACACCAACATTTTCCGTCCGTCGCTGTTATTGGGCAAGCGCGAAGAGTTTCGTTTCGGCGAGGAATTGGGCAAAGCAATCATGCAGTTTTATGGTTTTCTGTTCCGTGGCAAGCTCCGGAAATACCGCGCCGTTTCTGCAAAAGAGGTGGCCCAATCCATGATCCGCAAGAGTCTCCGGCAGTTATCGGGCGTGCACGTGTTTGATTCCTCGGAGATGGGGAATTAAATTTATTTCTGTTTCTTGTAATGGAAGGTTCCACCGTTCTGGAGTAATACCATCGTTTCTGTTGCAGGATCAAATTTCATTACGACATTGATGGGTTCATAGCTAAATTCATCCTTCGCTGTGGCGCTTAATGGAAAAGCCGGCTGTCCCGAACCTTGCGCCTGCAAAATACTGCCCTGCTGTGTTACTGTGATGTCTAACGGTAATTCCGTAGACTGGTAGACGCCGACATATTGTGACAACATTGCGGGGTCAATTTTGTAATTTGTAAACACTGGAATCTGGAAGTCCTTGCCATACGCAGCGCTGAGCAACGCGATCGATACATCGTTGGTGTTGAGCCGGAAACCGTTCATCGTTTGTGCAAACGAGATGTCGCCGTCTGCAAAATGGCCAAAGACAGATGCAAAACCGTCGATGCCGCCGGTGTGACCGTAGCCCTGATGTTCATAAAACGGAAGGCTGATGAGCCCCAGTCCGAAACCGTCTTTAGTAGAAGTCATTTTTGCGAGACTTTCGGGCTTAAGCAGTTTCCCGCCGAAAAGCGCATTGCTGAACTTCACAAGATCAACAGGTGTGGAGACGATGCCGCCGGCGCCCATCGTGATGCTGGCATCCGTCTGCGGCTGAACAGTCCATTTATCAGTGTAGGTATAGCCGCGGGTACGGTCTGTATTTCCGGTGCTAAAGTAGGTGTTGGTAAGGCCAAGCGGCACGTTTATCTGTCTTCTGAGCAGTTCGCCGTAGGGCTGTTTTTGTACTCTCTGCAGGACGTAACTCAGCAGCACGTAGTTCGAATTGCTATACGAGGCCTGGCTGCCCGGTGCGAATACGCCAGGCTTACCCGCGATAATTGCCAGCATTTCGGCTTCATTTTTCGGCTGGGCGCTCCGGCTTTTGTATTGTGGATCGTCTGTAAAGTTATAGATACCGCTGCGGTGACGGAGCAGCATTTCTACCGTTATCTTATCGCCGTTTGGAAAGCCGGGAAAATAAAGGTCGATGGTGTGAGAGAGCTTCAGTTTGTTTTCCTCTACAGCTTTCATGACCAGCACAGCGGTAAAAGTTTTGCTGATGGAGCCGATCCGGTACTGTGTATTGGCATTTGCTTTTGTTTTCTTATTAACATCGGCAAAACCAAACTGTCTGGAATAAATAAGCTGGCCATCTTTTGACAATGCGACACTGCCCATGGCCTTATCGTTTTTTTCGATTACGTCGAAATATTCATCGAGTTTTGCTTTGTCAAAGTTTTGACTGAAAATAGAGGCAGCGCAAAGGGCGAACGCTAGGATAGAAACTTTCTTCATTTTTGGTTTCTGTAAGTGCTTAAAGATAGCAAAACTTAGTTGCAAAAACCTTCTTCCAATTTACATATAGAGTTCTATTGAAATATTTACTTTTCCACCCGGGCCTTTCTCTGCAATATCAAACAAGGTTTTGAGTGTTAGGTTGCTGCCGTTGTTTTCCACTCGGGATATGTACTTGCGTTTTTTATCGACGAGTTCTGCCAATTGCAACTGAGTCAATTGCTTTTCTTCGCGGGCTTTTTTTTAAAGCAGCCCGATTTTGAAAGACTCGAAATCTCTGTCCGGTTCATCTCTTCGCTCAGTACCCTGCGGGCCGTAGACATCATTTTTTATTTCTTTCCAGCTTTTGGTTTCCATTTTCTAAAATCTTTTGATTGTGATATTCGGTCATTACAAATGCTATAAGTTACTACTCAAAAAATTTGGATTACTGTTCGGCAAGGTATAAATGCATTAATCCTCCGCATCCCGTATCTTCATATACCTGTACCGTCCTTTGATAAAACGGCTGAGGAACGAGCCGCGCGAGGTCCATTTCTGAAAATCCTCGTACACTGCGCGCGGCACGCACAAATAATCATAAACGGCACCGGACACAAATTCGATCCTGAGGGTCTCTGTGTCGGGGTTGTAATGGTATCGGCGAATAACAGACGAGGGCATAAGAGCCGAACTGCAAATTTTATTCCTATGTTAAAAGCTGCCAAAACTCTGTTTCGGACTTTCCGGTCTGTTTTAAAAATGCTAATTTTGAAAGAAAAACTTTAGAAAATGGCTGATATTACTTTCCACGACGAAGCGGCGAAGACCGTAGGCTCGCTACCCGAAAAAGGAACAGAACTGAAGAATTTTACACTGGTGGCCGAAGACCTTTCCGAGAAAACCTTGTCGGATTACAAAGGCAAGAAAATAGTCATGAACATCTTCCCGAGCATAGACACAGGCGTTTGCGCCGCCGCGGCCCGCAAGTTCAACGAAGAAGCATCCGGATTGGACAATACCGTAGTGTTGAACATCTCACGCGATTTGCCGTTTGCACTGAAGCGTTTCTGCGCCGCTGAAGGCTTGGACGATGTGGTTTCTCTGTCGGATTTCCGAGGCAGTTTTGGCGAAGACTACGGCGTGACTTTGGCAGACTCGCCGCTGAAAGGTCTGCTGAGCCGCGCGGTGATTGTGGCCGATGAAAACGGCAAGATTCTCTACACCGAGCAGGTGAACGAACTGACCCATGAACCGAACTACGAAGCCGCTGTTGCAGCCTTAAAATAATTTGTATCTTTAATTGTTTTATACTCGCAGCCGTCAAACTGCGAGTTTTTATTTTTATGAAACGCTCAGGTTCCGCCAATCTACCTTTACACTACGGCGATGTACCGCAATGGCTGTACGAACGCATGTCCAAGTTGGGCCTCGCTATTTTCGAGGTGCTGTTGGCCGATTATGGTAAGGACGAGGTGCTGCGCAGAATGGCAGACCCGTTTTGGTTCCAAAGTTTTGGCGCGGTGATGGGCATGGATTGGCACTCGTCGGGCGTAACCACTTCCGTGATGGGCGCTTTGAAGCGCGCCGTAAACCCAAGAGCCAAAGAACTGGGCATCTACATCGCGGGCGGCAAAGGAAAGCAATCGACCAAAACGCCCGACGAACTGCTCAAAATAGCCGATTTGACGGGTTTGGACGGTACCGGCTTGGTGCGTGCCAGCAAGCTCTCGGCCAAGGTAGACAATACAGCCATCCTCGACGGCTATCAGCTTTATACCCACAATTTTATTTTGAGCGACGACGGCCAATGGACCGTGGTGCAACAGGGAATGAACCCCGCCGACAAAACGGCGCGCCGCTACCATTGGCATTCGGAAGACCTGACCTCGTTTGTGGACGAACCGCACCGGGGCATCGAAGGCATCAACCGCGGCGAAATCATGAATCTGACCGCTCGTGAAGCTGCCGACAATCGCAGCGGAATCATCGACATCTCGCACGAGGCCCCCGAAAAAATCATGAAAGAAATCAGCCTCGTCCTGCCTTCCCACCACGATGTTCGGGCGAGCGATGTCAACCTGAAACGCTTGGGCGCAACTTTGGCGCTGACCCGCGAACTGCAACCGCAAAACTTTGAAGACCTACTGATGCTCAAAGGCGTCGGGCCGCGCACTATGCAGAGCTTGGCTTTGGTCTCCGAGGTAATTCACGGTGCACCGTCCCGCTTCCAAGACCCTGCGCGCTTCTCATTTGCGCACGGCGGAAAAGACGGTCATCCGTTCCCCGTGCCGCTGAAGGTTTATGACGAAACCTTGGAAATACTGCGGACGGGCATCGAGAAATCAAAACTCGGCAATTCCGAGAAAAAGGATGCGGTAAAAAAGTTGCATGAAATCAATCTGAAGGTAGAAGAGAATTTCACACCGAATTTCGACCTCCAAGATGTCATCCAAGAAGAACGCGACAATTCCTGGCGTCACGGCGGGCGCACCGTTTTCGGGAAAGCGAAACCGCCGAAGGACGAAGATCCGGGCGGAATCCGGTTAACGCTGTTCTGAGAAGCTTCGCCGCGGTTTTATTATTTTTGTCGACTGATGAAGGATTATTATTATTTCCTCGGCGTTAAGCGCGATGATTCCCCGGAGGAAATCAGAAAAGCCTACCGCAAACTGTCGCTCAAATACCACCCCGACCGGAACGATAACGACCCTTACTTTGCGGATCGGTTCCGGGAAATAAAGGAAGCTTACGAGATCTTAAGCGACCCGGAAGCACGCGCGATTTACGACAAGAAATTAGGACGAACGCAGAAAGCTACGCGTTCGGAATTGCCGCCTGTGATAAAATCTTTTCACGCCAACAAAATTCGCATCCGTCCGGGGGAACCTGTTATTCTCAGTTGGAAAACCCATAATGCAGACGTGGTGAAGATCAAACCCTATGGCTTGGTAGATTCGCACGGTGAAAGGCGTGTTACAATAGAAGACTTCGACACGACGGGAAAATTTCAGATCATCCTTCATGCCACCAACACCTTGCTGAACCGCACCGTAGCGCAGGGAATCACGATTACGGAATTAGCTCCGGGCGAAATCATCCGGGCGCAAGAACAAGCAATACACCCTGAGGAACCGGCAGAAGAAATCGGCTCGGCTACAGGCCCGCTCATGATCGTGCTGGCAGCAGCCGTGGTTCTGATACTGATGTTGTATGTGTTATTCTTCCGGTAGCGGATTGTTGCTCTCGCCGAACATCGTTGCCACATAGCCGAGACAGTGGGGATTTTGCAACCTAACCTGGCGCAAAAAGAAGCTTGCCGGTTACAAATAGGATTTACTCCGCAGTTACTCCATAGTTACTCCATAGATACTCCATAGATGGTCCATGGATAGTCCATGAAAAAAGAAATCAGAAACGTATGCAGGACACAGGCCGTTTCTCGTTCTTTTCGCGTGATTACAACCCTGCGAGTCCTGACAAAACTCACTCTGCATTTCCATGCAAAATGATTAAATTTACGCGCCTTTGCATAGAAATAAAATCTGATAAAAAATATGAATACCCAGCAGTTTGTTAACCGTCACATCAGCATGAACAAGGCTGACCGCGACGCAATGCTAAAAACCGTCGGCGTAGAAAGCATCGACGAATTGATTTCACAAACCATTCCCGCCAACATCCGCAGCGAAAAGGAACTCGACATCTCCGCGCCTTTGTCTGAATATGAGATGATTCAACATTCAAGAGCATTGGCGTCGCAAAACGCACTGTTTGACAATTACATCGGTTACGGCTACCACGATACCATTTTGCCGGCACCGATCCAGCGCAATATTCTGGAAAACCCGAGCTGGTATACGGCGTATACTCCTTATCAGGCAGAGATTGCCCAAGGCCGTCTGGAAGCGCTGCTGAACTTCCAAACCGTCGTTGCCGACCTTACCGGTTTGCCGTTGGCCAACGCATCGCTGCTGGACGAATCTACGGCGGCCGCAGAAGCCATGCACATGTTCTTCGGCAACCTG
>RDDY01000033.1 GCA_003852805.1 Chryseobacterium sp. | reverse complement strand
ATTCCTCAATACGGTTATTGGGCGTCGGCTTGGGCTACTTTCCTGTCGTATTTTGTCATGATGATTGTATCGTATTTCTTGGGTCAAAAGTTCTATCCGGTTCCATATCATCTCGGCAAAATTTTACTTTATTTGGGGCTGAGCATCGGCTTTTCGATATTGAGTTACTACGCATTTGCCGGCAATCTGCTCATCGGTAACGGATTTTTATTGATATTTTTGGCCTTTGTAATTTACAACGAGAGAGAGGTTTTGAAGAAATTACGCAAATCATGAAGATAAAAATCATCAATAAATCCGCGCATCCTTTACCCAAATACCAGACGGCATTGTCTGCAGGCATGGACCTTTACGCAAATACAGATGGCGAGATCAAATTGCAACCGATGGAAAGGAAACTGATTCCGACAGGCTTGTTTATCGAGTTGCCCGCAGGGTACGAGGCGCAGATTCGCCCGCGCAGCGGTTTGGCTTTGAAAAGCGGAATTACCTGCCTGAACACACCGGGCACCATAGACGCCGATTATCGCGGTGAGATCGGCGTCATCCTGGCCAATCTCTCGAACGAGGAATTTACCGTGAAAGACGGCGACCGCATCGCCCAGATGGTCATCGCCAAGCATGAAACAGCCGAATGGATAGAAACCGACGAACTCGGCGACACAGACCGTGGAGCGGGTGGTTTCGGCAGCTCGGGCGTAGCAAAGACAGTTTAAAATTTCGAACATAAATAATGAAGATAATTGTACCGATGGCAGGTCGTGGTTCACGCCTGCGCCCACACACACTTACCGTTCCTAAACCTTTGATCCCCATCGCCGGAAAACCCATAGTGCAGCGATTGGTGGAAGATATTGCAAAAGTTGCAGGACAGCCTATCGATGAGGTGGCGTTCATCATCGGTGACTTCGGCCCCGAGATCGAGGAATCGCTGATGAAGATTGCTGAAAAGCTCAACGCGAAGGGTAGTATCTATTACCAAACAGAACCGCTGGGCACCGCGCATGCCATCAATTGTGCGGCCGAGAGTATGCAAGGACCCGTAATCGTCGCATTTGCCGATACGCTCTTCAAAGCAGATTTCCATTTGGACACCAACGCAGACGGCGTGATTTGGGTGAAGAAAGTTGATGACCCGAGCGCTTTCGGTGTGGTGAAATTGGACGACTACGGATATATCACAGATTTTGTGGAGAAACCGCAAGAATTTGTTTCCGATTTGGCCATCATCGGCATCTACTACTTCAACAGCGCCGAAAAGCTGATGGACGAGATCAATTACATCATGGATAACGACATCATGGTAAGCGGCGAATACCAGTTTACCACGGCTTTGGAAAACCTCCGTAAAAAAGGAGCGAAATTCAGCCTGGGCAAGGTCGACGATTGGATGGATTGCGGCAATAAGAACGCGACCGTAGAAACCAACGGCAAGATCTTGCAGTACGAAATCGACCATATGGCAAACTATCCCGCATCGGCAGTTATCGAAAATACGATGATTACGCCGCCGTGTTTCATCGGTGAAAATGTGGTGATTAAGAATTCCAAAATCGGCCCGAATGTCTCGCTGGGCAACAATACTGTTGTTGTAAATTCCAACATTGAAAATTCGTTAATTCAAGAAAACACCGTTATCGATCATGGCAACCTAAGCAACTCGATGATCGGCAACTCGGCCCGTTACTACGGTGTGGCGCGCGAAATCTCGCTCGGTGATTATTCCGTTTTGGATTTCCTGTCGAAGGAAGACTAATTGATTATAAAAGATTTAGGCGGGTTTTACGTTAAAAGGAAAAGTATTATGAAAAAGACCATCACTGCCCTTGCCGTTGCCGGTTTATTGACCGGCTGTACCGCAAGGAAATCCGCAGAAACACAACCCATAGACGTAAACCGACCTATGAGCGACAACAGTAATTTCTTCAAGCAGATCACCGCGCCGGCAGAATTCCGAAGCCTGAAGATCAGCAATAAGATCGATGTACAGATCGATAAATTCGTGCCCACCATCAACGGTACTTTCTATATAGAAAACAACCAAAAGATTTGGGCCAATCTTTCCGCTCTGTTCATCAGCATAGCGCGCGCGCAAGCCACGCCGTCGGGATTCCAAGCTTACGAGAAAGCCAACCGCACCTATGTGGACTCGGATTTCGGCTATCTGAACAATCTGCTGCGGGTAAATTTCATCGATTTCCGATCTTTGCAAAACCTGCTCGTTGGCCGTACGTTCATACCCGTCAACCCTGCAGATTATAAAGTGACGCAGAACGCGCAAGGCTATACACTGACATCAACAAAGCCGCTGACGGTAACCCACGACGGGCAAACGGAGCGTTACCAAGTGACGCTGAATTACGGTGCCGACCTGCAGCTGAGACAAGTAAATGTTGACGACGAGCGCGCACGGAACAGTGTGGAGATTTCCTACGACAATTGGGTGGACGCCGAAGGCGTCCAACTGCCGAAGAACATCAACATTACCGTGAAAGGAGATAAGGTACAGAGAATCAACATCGAGAATACCCGATTTGAGTTTACGCGAATGGACACGCCATTCAGCATTCCTGCCAACTATAAAAAGACAGAGATTAAATGACGAGAAATCTGACGCTTCTGCTGCTCACCGTTTTTTCGATCTTTGGTTTTGCGCAGCAGAAAGAAAAGCTGCAACAGCAAAACGCAGAACTGAAAAAGCAAATCGCCGAGATCAACAGCAATCTGGCCAAAGCTCGGAAAGAATCCAAGCTATCGGTAGCTTATCTGCAACAGGTCAACCAAAAAATTGCACTGCGCGAAAAAGTCTACAATAATACGCAGAAAGAAAAGCGCTTCATAGAAGACGACATTTATCTGCGGCAATTGGAGATCAACAAGTACAACCGCGAGTTGGCGGTCCTGCGCAAGAACTACGCGGAAATCTTGGTCAAAGCCTATAAAAACAAAGGCATCCAAAACAAGGTAACTTTCATTCTTTCTTCAAGAAATTTGGGAGAAGCCTTACGCCGTGCACAGTACCTGAAGCAATATTCGGATTATCAGGACAGAAAGGCAGCAGAGATTTCAGACAAAACGAAGCAGGTAAAAAACACGATTGCGCTGCGGCACAAATCGATACAAGAGAAGGAAAATCTCTTGACAAATCAGAAAAAAGATCTGCAAACCATCGAAGCTGAACGCCAACAGAAACAGGCTCTTCTGGACGAATTCAAGCAGAACGAAACCAAACTGACCGCAGAGTTGCGTCAGAAACAAGCCGAGTCTAAAAAAGTGGAAGGCGCCATCCGCAACATCATTGCCGCAGAGATGAAAGCCGCACAGGTCAAAGCCGAGGCAGAACGCAAAGCAGAAGCCGAGCGCTTGCGTCTCGCCAAAATTGAAGCGGAAAAAGAGAAAGCACGCATCGAAGCCGAGAACCGTCGTAAGATTGAGGAAGCGGCAGAAGCCAAGCGCCGCGCCGAAGCAGAAGAAAAAAGATTGGCCGACATTGCACGCAAAAAAGCAGCGGAGGAAGCCGAGCGCACGCGCCAAGCAACCCTGGCTGCCAATAAAAAAGCGGAAGACGAGAGAAAAGCCGCCGACGCGACAAGAGCCGAGGAACGCAGAATTGCCGCCGAACGAGACGCACGCGCAGCCGCTGCCGACGCCAAGGCCGCAGCAGACCGCGCCGCCGCCGCAAGGGCCAATGAGGCAGCCTTGGCCAAGAAGAATGAAGACGAGAAAAGAAACGCCGAAAACAAGGCCATGGAAACTTTCTCAGCCGGCAGTGCCGCAGGCAGCAATTTCGGCGCCAACCGCGGACGTCTCGGCTTCCCGGTGCAGGGTGGCAGAATCACCGCTCGCTTCGGGCGGCAGCAGCATCCTGTTTTCAAGAATATTACCGAGGAGCACAACGGCATCAATATCAGCGTCCCTGCAGGAACCAAAGCGCGTAGCGTATTTGCAGGAACCGTCAGCAGCGTGATCTATGTGTCGGGCACCAAAACGGTGATCATTCGTCACGGAGATTACTTCAGCATCTACGGAAACCTGAGCAACGTGTATGTGGCAAAAAACCAACAGGTGTCGGCAAACACGCCCGTGGGCGAAGTGGGCCAAGACTTCCAAGGCAACTATACGCTTGAATTTCAGATCTGGCAAGGGCAAACTCCGGTGGATCCGCTGGGCTGGGTATCTTATTAAAATAATGTAATTTTGTAAAAATTTTTGACATGGTCACATCAATGGTTATACTGGCACTATCGGTTCAGCACGTGGTGATTGTCTTGGTGATTCTGCTGCTTTTGTTCGGCGGCAAGAAGATCCCGGAACTGATGCGCGGAATGGGCTCGGGTATAAAAGAATTTAAAGATGCGGTGAAGGAAGACGACAAGAAACCTTCGGATCATACGCATACAGATGCCAAAAGCTAAGACTGCATGGGGTTAGCAGAAACTGCTTGGGAGATTTTCAACCGCAGCGTTGCAGACTATCATATAAAAGATGATATACACGCAGAGGAAGACAATCCGTACAAGGGTCTGGAACAAATATTGTATCGCAAGAACTGGATCGACTCTGTGCAATGGCACTTGGAAGACCTGATCCGTGATGTGAATATAGAACCCGTTGAGGCACTGGCTATCAAGCGTCAAATAGACGCACTCAACCAGAAAAGAACCGATTTGGTCGAGAAAATCGACGATTACTTCTTGGACCGTTTTTCGTCGGTAAAAGTTCTGCCGAATGCCCGTATCAACACCGAGACGCCTGCTTGGGCTTTGGATCGTCTGTCGATCCTCAGCTTGAAAATATACCACATGAAGCAGGAAACTCTGCGTACCGGCGCTGCTGCTACTCACATCAACCAATGCCGGCAGAAACTCTCTGTGCTGGAAGAACAGCAAGCGGACCTCTGCAAGGCGATTAATGAATTGTTGAACGACATGGAACGAGGAACGGTGATGATGAAGGTATACAGACAAATGAAGATGTATAACGACGAAAATCTGAATCCCGTCCTCTATCAGAATAAACCGTAGAGGCAGAAGATGATTCGGAGTATTGTAGGCGGCCTGTGTTTGCTGATTTTCTTTTCGTGCAGCATTGAGACTCTGAGTCTGACATCGGCAATGGACGATGATCAGCAGCCTGCATCAATCCTATCCGACATTAAGTTTGCCGAGAATATAGAACAGACGAAGTACACGTCTGAACTGACCAACTTGGTCAGAGTGTTCCCGCGCTTCCGAAATGTCAATCTGAACCGTGACGTTTCAAAATTGAAACTGGCGATCGAGAATTACGTCTACGCCGTTAAAGCAAAGAATAAAAACGCTCGGGGCAAGACCTATAAGGAGTACATCCGTTCTTATAAGAACATCCAACGGCAGGCAAAATACCTGAATCCAGACGAGAAAGAATTGCTCAACCGTTACATGGTTCGCATCAAGACAAACATGAATATGTTGGAAGCGCTGCAAAACTCCAACGTCGGTTTTTAAAACAATAAACAATGCTAAAGATACAGGCGGAAGCCAATGTACCGACTCAATTTGGTGTTTTCCGCATGATTGCTTTTGCCGAGGATTCGTCCGATTGGACACCGCATTTGGCACTGATTGCCGAAGGTACGGATCTGAACAAACCTGTAAACGTCCGCTTTCACTCGGAGTGCATTACGGGCGAGACCTTTCATTCCCATAAATGCGAGTGCGGCCTGCAATTGGACGCCGCCATGGATTATGCGCAACGAAACGGCGGCATCATCATTTATCTGCGGCAGGAAGGCAGAAGCATCGGCATCATCAACAAGCTGAAAGCTTACGCTCTGCAAGAGGAAGGACTGGATACCGTGGAAGCCAACCTGCGCTTAGGACTCGATGCCGACAGCCGCAGCTTTGCACCTGCCATTGAGATATTGAATATTTTGGGTGTGAAAGAGGTAAAACTGATTACCAACAACCCGCAGAAAATAAAAGCGGTGGAAGACAGCAATATCCGTCTGGTAGAGCGAGTTGCGTTAAAGATAGAAGCATATACCGAAAGCCAATCCTA
>RDDY01000185.1 GCA_003852805.1 Chryseobacterium sp. | reverse complement strand
GATCACCGCCTGGTTGGCACCGCCATGCAATGGTCCCCACAATGCAGAGACGCCGGCAGACACAGAAGCGAACAACCCCGCATGTGCAGAGCCTACCATTCTTACGGTAGAAGCAGAGCAGTTCTGCTCGTGGTCGGCGTGCAAGATCAACAGTTTATCCAACGCGTTTACCACAACCGGATCCATTTCAAACTCTTGGTTCGGCATGCGGAAAGTCATCTTGTAGAAGTTCTCCACATAGTTCAGGCTGTTGTCACCGTGGTTCAGAGAAAGGCCTTTTGTTTTTCTGTACGTCCAAGCGCAAAGCACAGCAAACTTGGCGATCAACAGTTCTGAAGCGTGCTCCAAATCTTGCTTTGACTCTACGTTTACCGCTTTCGGGTTGAAAGCCGTCAACGCTGAAGTCAGTGATGACAGTACGCCCATAGGGTGCGCAGAACGTGGGAAAACGTCGAGCAGTTTTTTCATCTCTTCGGCCACCCAGTTGTCCTGCTTGATTCTGTTTTCAAAAGCCGTCAACTCTTCCTGAGTCGGCAGTTCGCCTTGCAGCAAAAGGTACATGACCTCGGTAAAGTTGGATTTGTCGGCCAGCTGCTCTATAGGGTAACCTCTGTAGTAAAGTTCGCCTTTGTCACCGTCCAGATAAGTGATCTCGCTGATGGTAGCACCGGTGTTCTTGTAACCGATGTCGAGGGTGATGAGACCCGTGTCGGTTCTCAGTTTGGAAATATCGATACCTCTGTCTCCCAGAGTGCTGTCAACGATCGGGTATTCAAAATCCTTCCCGTCGTATTTTAAAATAACTTTATTATCTGACATTATTTGAATAATATATTTTCGTTAAAAATACGCAAAAGACAAGTCATCTACAACTTATCACCGGTATTGCTATTTTCTATGAACCTTGAAAGCGTCCATTCCGGGAAAAACGGCTTTCTCGCCCAGCGCTTGTTCTATGCGCAGCAACTGGTTGTATTTTGCCATACGGTCAGAGCGCGATGCCGACCCGGTTTTGATCTGTCCGCAGTTCATGGCAACGGCAAGGTCGGCGATGGTAGAATCTTCCGTCTCGCCGGAACGATGAGACATTACAGAAGTATATCTGTTGTGTTGAGCCATTTGTACGGCGGCCATGGTCTCGGACAACGAGCCGATTTGGTTAACCTTCACCAAAATAGAATTGGCGATATTTTCATCGATGCCGCGCTTTAAGCGTTTTACATTGGTCACGAACAAGTCGTCGCCGACAAGCTGTACACGGTCGCCGATTTTATCGGTAAGCATTTTCCAGCCTTCCCAATCGTCCTCGTGCATGCCGTCTTCGATGGAAATAATCGGATACTTTGCCGCCAACTCAGCGAGATAGGAAACCTGTTCTTCACGCGAACGGTGTGCGCCGTTCTCGCCCTCGAATTTACGGTAATCGTAGGTGCCGTCTTTGTAGAATTCGGAGGCTGCGCAATCCAGCGCCAGCATGATGTCGTCGCCCGGTTTGTAGCCTGCTTTCTCGATTGCTTGCAACAGCGTATCGAGGGCATCCTCTGTTCCTTTAAAAGTCGGTGCAAAGCCACCCTCGTCTCCTACTGCGGTGGAAAGGTTTCTCCCTTTCAAGATGGATTTCAAACTGTGGAAAATCTCGGTTCCTTTCTGCAGCGACTGTGAGAACGATTCTGCCTTTACGGGCATAATCATAAATTCTTGGAAAGCGATGGGCGCGTCTGAATGCGAACCGCCGTTAATTACGTTCATCATCGGTACGGGCAGTGTGTTTGCGTTTACGCCACCCACATAACGGTAGAGCGGCATGCGCAGTTCAGTGGCTGCGGCCTTTGCCACGGCGAGTGAAACGCCCAAGATAGCGTTGGCGCCGAGGTTGCCTTTGTTGTCGGTGCCGTCCAACTCAATCATCAGTTGATCGATGAAATTCTGGTCGGTGACCGATGTGCCGATAAGCTCGGGAGCGATAACCTCTCTTACATTTTCCACCGCTTTTAAAACTCCTTTGCCTTCGTAGGCGTTGCCGCCGTCGCGCAGTTCCACGGCTTCGTGCTCGCCTGTAGACGCACCCGACGGAACGGCCGCACGGCCCATGGCACCGCTTTCGGTAAAAACGTCTACCTCTACGGTAGGATTACCGCGGGAATCTAAGATCTGTCGTGCGTCGATGTAGGAGATGTAGCTCATTTCTTTATACTTTTTAAGATTTATTTCAAGTGGTTTCTGCCGAAAACAGGCACCACAAATTTACTTAAAAAAAGCAAAAGCGAAGGAAGCGGAAAAGCAGAAAGCCACCCGTGTGGGTGGCTTTTCCATATATTTCTAAGTGCAGTATTATTCCGCAGTATTCTCGTCGGTAGATTCCGTTGCAGGAGTTTCTTCCGTTGCAGGAGTTTCGGCAACCGCTTCGGTTTTCTTGGCGGTGCTTCTTCTGCTTCTTCTGGTGGTCTTCTTCTCAGCTTCTTTCGGGTTGTAGATTTCGTTGAAGTCTACCAGTTCGATCATTGCTGTATCGGCACCGTCACCCAAACGGAAACCTGTCTTGATGATTCTGCAGTAACCGCCGTTGCGCTCGGCAATCTTTGGTCCTACGGTGCGGAACAGTTCGCTTACTGTTTCCTTGTTTTGCAAGTGAGAGAAAACAATTCGTCTGTTGTGTGTATTGTCTTCTTTTGCTTTGGTCAGCAGCGGCTCTACGTATACTCTAAGCGCCTTGGCTTTGGCTACGGTAGTATTGATCCTTTTATGCTCGATAAGTGAACATGCCATGTTGCTGAGCATGGCGCTTCTGTGAGAAGCCGTTCTGCCGAGGTGGTTGATTTTTTTTCCGTGTCTCATTTTAGGAATTATTTATCAGCGTCCAATTTATATTTCGTAACGTCAAAGCCGAAATTCAGCCCTTTGGAGTGCACCAGTTCTTCCAACTCTGTAAGTGATTTTTTTCCGAAGTTGCGGAACTTCATCAGATCAGATTTGCTGTAAGACACCAGCTCACCCAGTGTTTCCACCTCTGCGGCTTTCAGACAGTTCAGCGCGCGTACGGACAGATCCATATCGGCCAGCTTGGTTTTAAGCAGCTGTCTTGTGTGCAGGGTTTCCTCGTCATACTGTGCAGAAGCTTTTACAGCCTCGGTCTCCAGCGTAATACGCTCATCGGAGAACAGCATGAAGTGGTAGATCAATATCTTGGATGCTTCTGTTAATGCATTTTGCGGTGAAATGGAACCATCGGTTTCAATGTCCAACACCAGTTTCTCGTAGTCGGTTTTCTGCTCTACACGATAATTCTCGACACTGTACTGCACCTTTTTGATGGGTGTGAAGATAGAGTCGATAGCTATGGTGCCCAGCGGCGCGTTATTGGATTTGTTTTGCTCCGACGGAACGTAACCTCTGCCCTTTTGGATGTTGAAAGTCATCTCAAAAGTAACGTCTTGGTTGGTGTTCAGAATAACCAGTTCGGGATTCAGAACCGTATAACCGGAAATGAATTCTGAGAAATCACCGGCTTTGATCTGATCTTTGCCGGAGATTTTTACGGTCACCTGTTCTGCTGCTGCGTTCTCGGTAGCGGCTTTCAGGCGGAGCTGTTTCAGGTTGAGAATGATCTCGGTAACGTCCTCAATAACGCCGGGGATTGTAGAAAATTCATGCTCGACACCTTCAATTTTGATAGATGAAATAGCAAAACCTTCCAGAGAAGAGAGAAGTACTCTTCTCAATGCATTCCCGATGGTAAGACCAAAGCCCGGCTCCAATGGACGGAATTCGAACTGTCCTTTGAAGTCAGTCGAGTTTAGAAGAATTACTTTATCGGGTTTTATAAAAGATAATATTGCCATGATGATTGGTTGAGCAAGTTTTTCAGGTGGATTATTTGGAGTATAATTCGACGATCAGCTGTTCCTTGATGTCCTCAGGAATCTGGATACGCTCAGGCGCACTGATAAAGGTGCCGCTCTTTTTTTCGTCGTTATACTGCAACCAGTCATAATTGCCTCGGCCGGCCAATGCGTCGTTGATGATGTCCAAAGATTTGGATTTCTCTCTGACAGCAATTACGTCGCCTGCTTTTGCAATGTATGAAGGGATGTTCAGAATCTCTCCGTTTACCGTGATGTGACGGTGTGTTACCAGCTGACGAGCCGCCGCTCTGGTTGTTGCAAAGCCTAAACGGTACACGATATTGTCAAGACGAGATTCGCACAGTTGCAACAGTACTTCACCGGTAACGCCTTTTGCGCTAACCGCTTTGTCGTACATATTGGAGAACTGTCTTTCCAAGATGCCGTACGTATATTTGGCTTTTTGTTTCTCTGCCAACTGAATAGCGTACTCAGATTTCTTGGCGCCGCGCCTTCTGTTTGGGCCGTGTTGCCCGGGTGGGAATTTTCTCTTCTCGAAATTCTTGTCGTCACCGTAGATTGGCTGACCGAATTTTCTTGCGATCTTTGTTTTTGGACCTATATATCTTGCCATTGTTTTTGTTTAAGGTTTAAGGTTCAGAGTTTAAAATTCTCGGAAGTAATTTTCAACAGTTGAACAATTGACTTCTGATTATACTCTTCTTCTTTTTGGTGGGCGGCAACCGTTGTGAGGCATTGGCGTAACGTCTACGATCTCGCTCACCTCGATACCGGAGTTGTGAATCGTACGGATTGCAGATTCTCTACCCGCGCCCGGACCTTTCACGAAAACTTTCACTCTTCTCAGACCGGCCTCGTGGGCTACCTGTGCGCAGTTTTCAGCAGCCATCTGTGCTGCAAAAGGAGTATTTTTCTTCGAACCTCTGAAACCCATTTTACCGGCAGAAGCCCAGGAGATAACTTCTCCCGCTTTATTTGTCAAAGAAATAATAATGTTGTTGAACGTGGCTTGGATATGCGCCTCGCCAATCGCGTCAACTTTTACTTTTCTTTTCTTTACAGTTTTGGTTTGTTTTGCCATGATGCTAACGATTATTTACTTGCCTTCTTCTTGTTGGCAACAGTTTTTCTCTTACCCTTACGTGTACGGGAGTTGTTCTTCGTTCTTTGGCCTCTTAAAGGTAATCCAAGTCTGTGACGTATTCCTCGTTGGCTGCCAATGTCCATCAAACGCTTGATGTTCAATTGTACCTCAGAACGCAATTCACCCTCAACTTTGATGTTGTCGGTGATGAAGTTTCTGATTGCTGCCAATTCATCGTCATTCCATTCGTTGACTTTCTTGTCTTCGCTGATGCCAGCGTTTTTCAAAATCTCAGAAGCGGTGCTCTTCCCGATACCATAGATATAGGTAAGACCGATAACGCCTCTTTTGTTTTTAGGTAAATCTACACCTGCAATTCGTGCCATAAATTAGCCTTGTCTTTGTTTAAATTTTGGGGTTTTCTTGTTGATGACATACAAAACGCCCTTTCTTCTGACGATCTTGCAGTCTGCACTTCTTTTTTTGATTGATGCTCTAACTTTCATCTGTTGTCATTATTAGATCAGCCGACAGGAAACAATATTCCTGTCGGGCCGATTATTTTGTTGTTAATACCTGAAGGTTATTCTGCCTTTCGACAAATCGTACGGAGAGAGCTCCAGCCTTACTTTGTCGCCGGGAAGAAGCTTGATGTAATGCATACGCATTTTGCCGGAGATGTGTGCAATAAGCACGTGACCATTTTCCAGCTCTACGCGAAACATAGCGTTGGACAATGCCTCTACGATCATGCCGTCCTGCTCAATATGTTTCTGTTTTGCCATATAATTGTGCTTGCAGCTTTAGGTTACTTTTTATAAATTCGGTGTGCGGGACAGTTTAGACTGCATCAGACCATCATAATGATGGTTCAACAGATAAGTGTTGATCTGCTGCACCGTATCCAAAATCACTCCGACCAAGATCAAAAGCGACGTTCCGCCAAAGAACAAGGCAAATCTATCCGTTTGGACGACTGTACCATGCACTATTGCCGGAAGGACTGCAAAGATAGACAAAAATATTGCGCCCGGCAAGGTGATTTTTGACAAGATATCATCCAAGTAATTTGCGGTTTCCTGCCCCGGGCGAACCTTAGG
>RDDY01000139.1 GCA_003852805.1 Chryseobacterium sp. | reverse complement strand
AACAGCTTCAACAAAAATAAGCTTTCCGCGCGGGAATCCCTTAGAAATCATAGCCTACGTCTGCCAGATACAGACCATGCGCCGGTGCGGAGCCGCCTGCCGAATTGCGGTTTTTGTCCGTAATCACGCGGTGCATATCCTGCGGCTGCAGCTTTCCTGTTCCTATCTCTACCATTGTCCCCACGATTGCTCTCACCATGTTTCGCAAGAACCGGTCCGCGGTGACGGTAAACTTTATTTCGCTGCCGTTTTGTTCCCATTCGGCGAAGAAAACCCTGCACAGATTGGTCTTGTTATCGCCGTGCATTTTCGCAAAACTGGTAAAGTCCGAGTATTGATAGAGAATCTTGCAGGCCTCGTTCATCTTCTCTATATCCAATTCCTTCCGCCAAAACTGCCAGGCCAAAGGGCTGCTGAACGGATCTTTTACCGTGGAGATAAAATATTCGTAAGTGCGGTATTTGGCGCTGAAGCGCGCGTGCAGATCGGGCCGGACGGGAAAGATTCTGTGGATGGCAATGTCGGTAGGCAGGAAACTGTTCAGCCGGTAAACAAAATTTTCATCGGGGGTTTTCTCTGTGTCGAAATGGGAAAAAGCCCTCTTGGCATGCACGCCGGTGTCGGTTCTTCCTGCCCCGGTCAGCTTTATTTCGTCTCGCAACAACATACTCAATTTCTCTTCCAGAACCTGCTGAATAGTGATGGCATCGGGCTGAATCTGGTAGCCGAAATAGTGGGCGCCGTTGTAAGAGAATTCGATAAAGTACCGCAAATGTTCCTATTTTTGTTTGGCAAAATTAAGCATTCATGACCAAAGTCCTCTTGCTGTCCGATACCCATTCCTACTTGGATGACCGCATCCTGGCGTATGCCGCACAAGCAGATGAGGTCTGGCACGCGGGCGATTTCGGGAACCATGATGTCATAGAACAGTTGCAAGCCGTAAAACCTTTGCGTGGCGTTTACGGAAACATAGACAACGCCGAGATCCGAAAAGAATTTCCCGAAGTGTTGCGCTTCCGGTGTGAGGAGGTGGATGTGTTGATGATCCACATCGGCGGATATCTGGGGAAATACTCGCCATTGACCAAAGCGGAATTGGAAAAGCAGAAACCCAAGCTCTTTATCTCGGGCCATTCGCATATTCTGAAAGTGATGTTCGACAATAAGAATGATTTGCTTCACCTGAATCCGGGCGCGGCAGGAAAAGTAGGCTGGCACCAAATGAGAACGATGCTGCGCTTTACTATTGACGGTGCCGAAATCAAAGATTTGGAAGTGATAGAACTGGGCAAGAAATGAAAGCAGGCGACGCGGTTTCGGTTATCGACGATACACTGACGGGCAAAATAGTCAAGCTGAAAGGAGACTTGGCCGTGGTGGAAGACGAGCACGGCTTCACTCATGAATTCTCCGTCGACCGCCTTGTCCTCCGCGACACAGAGCTTTATGACCGACCGATGAAGGTTCCGCAAAAAGAAAGTCCGCGCATCCGCTCGAAGAAGCATAACAAAGAACCTTTGCTTCTCGATCTTCATTTTGAGAAATTGGTCGAAGCGCCGCAGCAGTATTCTCCGATGGAGCGCCTGTTCATCCAAAGAGAACGCTTGGTGGAAACGCTGGAGTTTTGCAGGGAAAACCGCATCAAAAGGTTACGCGTAATTCACGGCATCGGTGACGGTGTTTTGCAAAATCTGGTGCGGGAAACTCTCATCGGATATGCCGATATAGAATTTGACGATGACGATTTCTTCCGTGACCAGAGCGGTTGGGTGACCGTCTTCTTCCGCTAAGCCAAACTTTATTTTTGCCTAAATTTGCCGCGAAAGCAACTACGGAAATGCAGAAATTACTCTTTACCAAGGACGGATTGCAATGGACGATCGGCAAAGGCCAAAGCTACCGGGAGAACAGCGTCTTCCGCACAGAAGACACGGCCGAAGATTTTGTTGCGGCAGAGCTGAACGAGGCATTGAAGGCACCGGCACGGAAAATAGAGGTAATCTCTGCGTTCAACCATTTCACCATGATGCCGTATGGCTTTGACAACCATGACCTCGCTTACAAACTGATCTCTTACAACGCGCCCGTCAACGCCGACACAGAGGAGCTGATGCTGGCGGTGAACAAGCGTTACCATGTTCAGTTTTATTATACTCTGCCCAAAGAATATTACCGGGCGATCAAAGCGAGAAACATCCCGACGACATTCAACTTTTCGGGGGAGAAATTCCTACAGCAACTGAGTTCGGCCAAGGCACGCCATCAGGTACACATCAACCTCTACCCCACCCAGGCCGAGTTCTTTGCGCTGGACGACCGGCGGATTGTGTTGTACAATAATCTGGACGCGACCTCGGAAGTGGATTTTCTGTATTTCATCATGTTCTCGGTTTCCAAAATCGGTTTTCCTGTAAAGGATACGCAGTTTGTGGTTTACGGTGAACTTTCAGGAAACGAAACCTTCCTGAGCGAGTTGCAAAAATTTGCGCCCCATGTGAAAGTCGCTTTTCAAAACGAGGGCAACAAGAAACATCTGATGTTTTAAAAGATAAGATTTTAGATGGCAACGGTAAAATTATACGGGGGGGGCAACAAGAAACATCTGATGTTTTAAAAGCCGCTCCTTAAAGGCACAACAGTTGTTTTCATTGAGAAGAGGTCTTCCCCGACCTTTATAAATCGTAACGCCGAGCGACGGCAAAAAACACCACCATCATGTACAGAATTATCTCCGGCAAACTGCGCGGAAAAAAAATAGCCGCTCCCAAAAACTTCGATGTTCGTCCCACAACGGATTTCGCCAAGGAAGCGCTCTTTTCCATCATCGGCCACCGCAAAGACATCGAGCATCTAAGCGTGCTGGATTTGTTCGCAGGAATCGGGAGCATTACATTGGAATTTGCGTCACGCGATGTTCAAGACATCACCACCATCGAGGGAAATGTAAAACACGCCGCCTTTATTGACAAAACAGCCAAGGAATTAGACCTCGGTTTGCAGGTGAATGTAGTACGGTCCGATGTTTTTGAATGGCTGAAAAAAGGACGGAACCACGCAAAGAAATTTGATTTGATTTTCGCTGATCCGCCGTTCAACCTTGGCGAATCCAAATATGTTGAATTGGTAAACCTGATTATGAACGCCGGCATTTTGAGTGATGATGGTCTGCTGATTGTGGAGCACCCCGCCCGTCAGCCCATCGATCATCCGTTAGCGCAGGAAACACGGAAATACGGCAACCTGAGTTTTAGTTTCTTTGAGGCCGGATCGAATACAGAGCAGTAATTACAAGACCTTCAGTTCCAAACCAATTTTATTGCCGAAAAATTTGCGCGATATCCGTTGGAAATTGCGGGTAATATCCGAGAGGTAGAAATGATACGACGGCTGCGGATTATCTTTGTTCAGCAGTTGATGTTTTCCCAATCGATGGCGCAATTCGTTCGCTACAATTTGCGGTGAATCTATGATCTTGACCGCTTTGCCGTAATACTGAGTGATTTCTCGCTCCAACAAAGGGTAATGGGTGCAACCCAAAATCAGGGTTTCTATGCCGCGAAGTTTCTTATTCGACAGATAATTGGCAAGGATGGCGCGAGTGATCGGATGATTGCTGAAACCCTCCTCAATGGCCGGCACCAGCAGCGGTGTGGCCAGCTCGTTTACATTGATAAATTTATTGTGCTTGCGGATGGCCTTGCGATAAATGCCGGACGCCACCGTGCCTTTGGTTGCAATCACTCCTATATTCTGGTGCAGTTCATACGCCACCTTTTCCGAAACCGGATTTACCACATCGATGATCAGAGCGCGATTGCCCACCAGTTTCTTCACTTCTTTCAGCGCGTTGGCCGTCGCGGTGTTGCACGCAATCACAATCGCCTTGCAGTTCATCTCCAACAGAAAAGCCGCAATCTTGGTAGAATAACCCGCAATG
The DNA here is from genome assembly GCA_003852805.1 of Chryseobacterium sp. Lineage (GTDB taxonomy): Bacteria > Bacteroidota > Bacteroidia > Flavobacteriales > Weeksellaceae > Elizabethkingia. The sequence continues at coordinate 2,108 of RDDY01000139.1, read as the reverse complement.
GTTTCCTTTGATTTGTCGCCGTACGGCAAATGCTTGGTATCGCCGAAGTAGATGATGTCCTCGTTCGGCAGCAGTCGCCGGATTTCGCGCGCTACGGTCAGACCGCCGACACCGGAATCAAAAACGCCGATGGGTTGCTTGGCCGAAAGATGTTTGTATTTAGATTTCAAGAAAAAAATTGAGAGAGCAAATTTACAAAAAGAGAAATTGCCGATTGCCTGTCACCTGCTACAAAAACAAATCGGAAGCGATGCCGTCTGCCAAAAACCAGTGTTTTTCGGGGATCTTCAGATGATTGTTTTCCAAGACCAAAAAACCGTCGTTCATCTTCTCTTTTGCATCGCTCAACAGGCGCGCAAAAAACTCATCGCCGAGATCGGTTTTGACTTTGTTGACATCCGTTCCTTTTTGGGTGCGCAAGCCGATCATCAACAGTTCGTTGTACCGATCTTTCTCGGACAGCAGTTCCGTCTCAGCGGGCTGTTTTCCGTCGGCCAAGGATTTTATGTACAAACTGTTGTTCGCCACATTCCAAGAACGGATTTCGGCACCGTTGTACGAGTGCGCCGACGGACCGATCCCCAAATACGGCTTGCCCTCCCAATACGCGGAATTGTGCCGGGAATGATATGCGAGCTTGGCGAAATTGGAAATCTCGTAATGCTCGAAGCCGTTGTGTTTCAGGAAATCAGATAAATAATGGAATTGCTCGTTCTGCAAATCCTCGCTTGGCGCGGCCACTTTATTGGTTTCCACCCAATGCGCCAAAACAGTCTTCGGCTCTACGGTCAAAGCGTAAGACGAAACATGCGGCACTCCCAGCGCTATCGTTTTTTGCAAATTCTGCTTCCAAACCTCCATTCCGGAAGAACCGTAAATAAGGTCGATGCTGATGTTCGTCAGGCCGATATCCTGCGCCCGCTTTATGGAATCTTCGGCCTCGCCCGCCGTGTGCGCCCGATTCATCAAACGCAAATCTGCTTCGTGAAAAGATTGTGTGCCGATGCTCAACCGATTGACGCCCGCCTCGCGAATCTCCCGGAGGAAAACGGCATTCAGATCATCGGGGTTGGCCTCGAGTGTGATTTCGATATCAGTCGCGAAATCGAAATATTTCGCGACTTCGTCGACAAGCATTTTCACCTCGCCGCCGGCAAGCAGAGACGGTGTGCCGCCGCCAAAGTATAAAGTCTTGAGATTCTTATCCGTCTGTTCATTGCACCGCAACTGCAATTCTTTCCGCAGCGCCGCCAGCATAGGTTCTTTATGCGCCAACGAGGTGGAAAAATGAAAATTGCAGTAGCTGCACTTTTGCTTGCAGAACGGAATATGAAAATAAATCACAGAGAATCAGTAACGGAAGCCGTAAGAATTGATGAAGTTGGGCAGATCATAACCGAGCGTAATGGTAAAACCGTTGCCGGCAACATCGCTGATATCCGACAGCGAAAAATTGTAAACCGTCCCAAAACTGAACCTGCCGACTTTTCCCATCAGAATCGGGCTGAGGCTCAACTGCTCGCTGCCCAAACCGTTGGCGGCCGTGCGGTAACTGAAGCCGGCAGTGTACTTGGTATTGTCACCGTAGACATGCGCCAAAACATTCAGGTCAAACATGCGTGAGGAATTGCTGTTCATATTGACCAAGGCAGAAGGTTCTACCGAGATATCCTCGGATATCTTCCAGTCATAACCTAGGTTAACGAAAAATCTTGTGGGTGCGGGTTCTATGCCGTTGGTAACGGAGACGTTCTTGTTCAGCGCAATATCGTTCACCGCAATGCCGGCACTGATGTTCCGATACCTGGCCTGCATCCCCAGATTGGCGTGTGCCAGAAATACGCTGTTTGCTCCACCGCCCAACACAGGATCGCCCGGATCGGTAGGATTGAGGCCGCCATAATCAAAGTTCATGTTGTACAGATTCACGGAAGAACCGAACGAAAATTGCTCGTCGCGCTCATTGTTGTCGCCTAACGGAATGAAATAAGAAAGTCCCGCCGAGATACCGTTTGAAGAGATAACGCCGTTCTCATCACGGAAGAAACTCAGGCCCGCTCCCACGCGATCAAAGATGTTGGCGTGCATGCCGATGGCCTGCACATTGG
>RDDY01000127.1 GCA_003852805.1 Chryseobacterium sp. | reverse complement strand
TCACAATCTGGGCATTTATAAGCCCCAGGAAATCAGAAAAAAACACATTCTAAAAACTGATTACTTTATTACAATTACTTCAGAAACAGGAGCCTCATGCGATATATTACTTCCTGAAAATTTGGAATATTATAATTATTCAGCTTTTAGTTTTGATAATACATATTTTGCTTTTGTTGGAAAAGGTTCAATGGGTGGTATCGTAAAATTTTTTGAAATTAGTGAAACTCATAATGGAAATTTTACAATAAAAGAGAATACTGCGTTTTCTACAAAAAATGCTTCATGGCTCTGCAGTTTTTCCAAATCAAGGTTTTTCGCCACATATGACAGCAATCCTCATACTTATCTCATTTCTATTGATGATTTAAAAGCGATTAATACTGATAAACAAACCAACGAACAATTAGAGCCCCGTTGTCAAAATAATCAATACCATGTTTTTCGTAATTTAAAAGATAATACGATTGTTAAAAGCAAAAAAATTTTAAATAAAAATTTCCTATCATTCAGTCCCTCAGGTAAATATATGGCTTTATCGGAACAAGGTTATAATCCAATATCGTTAGGGGGAACTGGCCATCAATCTTCATCAGCGTTGCACATATATGATCTTGATAAACACGAAATTGTGAATTCATATGATGGTCATGGGGAAGAAATTAAATACGACAAAAACAAAAAAATCGCTTATGTTTATTTCTCAGAAGATGAAAAACAGGTAATGACTTTAAGTGTGGATGGTGTTGTCGTAATACGAGATGTGAGTGAAGATAGGCATTGATACAGTTTATAGATTCATAAACAATCGATATATATTTTTTACTCTAATGATTATGGAGGGTATATACCAAGGCACATTAAGAAATGAATTTAAAAATGGTTTAATTTTTTTAAAATAAATGCTCCCAAAAATGAATTTATCCACAAAGCAGGAAATCTTTTTAAATTTTTTAATAAAAAGAATAGGTTTTCTTGACGATTCTTTTCTTACATTATATCTTTATGCATTAGGAAAAGTTAGTGGTAGATTTAAAGTTCTTGGTAGTCAACATCGCAACACTTATGACGAGGAACGGGATGGACGATGGAAACATTACGAACTTGTTGGAGATTACTACATACCTGATACTTTCGACATATTTGATTTTTTAAATTATGAGGTAAAACTCAAAAATAAAAAGGATTACAAATTGAAAAAAAATTCCACTGGGATAATAACGGCCACAGATATAGCAAATTTCACATACTGCCCAGTAAGTTTTTCGATTGGTAGAACATTTCATACAAAGAAAATAGAGTCAGCCATCATTGGCAAGTCCATGCATGAAAAGAATGTGCTATTCTACTACTTACAGCCGTTTAAAGAATTTTCAGCCGAGTCATACGAACAAAAAATAAAACAACATACATTTGGTCAATTTGAAAATGATAATAACAGAGACTTTATAAACGACATAAAGTCCTCTACATTAATTTACTCGGGTCACGCAGATGAAGAAAGTAAAAAAAAATATTTTTCGAACAGCAAGAAAAACTTTTATGGACAGCCGGACTATATTTTTAAAAGTAATTGTGATGGAAAAATTTTTGTAGTTGAGGAAAAGTTTCAGTTTGTAAACAAAGACCCAAGTGATTATAAAAACCAAGAAAACTTTACCGAAATCGAACAAGAAAGAGTAAAAAAAAGAAAGTTAAATCGTTTTTTTTCTAATCACCAAAATCAGGTAAATGCTTATGTACACGGTATTATGGATCCGGCAATTGACTATGGTTATTTAGTATATTGGAAATATGAGATGGATAACGGACTTCCTGAAATAATTGCTTGTAGCGTAAAGAAAATTTTGAAGAACGATGAAAGTAAATCTGCTTTTGGCAATGCGTTTAAGGAAATTCATAAACTTATAAAACAAGGAAAAACAGGCTTTAACATAAACGACAGAAGCCATTTAAAGTGTGCATCGTGTGTCACGGGAGTTTTTTGCGGACATAAAACAGGGAGGTTTAGCGAAATAACTTTTCCATATGATTCAAATTTCTTAAAATTGAAATATGTAGAGTTTCCGGAAGAATTAAAAAAAGAAAAAGATGTAAAGACAGAAAACCATACCTCTAAATTACCAATCTAATTGTTTTCTTACCGAGAAATAATTTAAATAGTAGATAAAGACAATAATGAAAATAGGCCTCAAAAACTTCAGAATATTCAAAGAAATAACAGACTTTGAAATCCGTCCCATTACAGTCCTAACGGGTCCAAACAACGCCGGAAAAAGCGCATTGGCAAAATTGTTTATGCTGTTGCAGAATGGCGTTGAACAATTAAATTTTAAAGAGGGAAACCACAATATTACTTCCTTCGAAAAAGCCGTAAATTACGAGTCTGCAGACAAATTTTTTGTTGTAACGACTGAACTCATTATACCATATTTTGCTAATATAGAACTGCGTATAGGTTACGCTGACAACAAAATATTCCAGTATAAAATAGTATGTCAGGACAAGACTTTGTTAGACGTTAATAATCAAACTTATGATAAAATACTATATTATCAGAATATTATTGATATTTATTTGAAAAATGAATTTTTAGTTCCTATCGCGTTATTTAATAATAACTCACAAAATTTCATTCCAGTTACACAATTTCCTTTCGATTTTTCAGTATATCCTGAGATTACTTTCGATAATTATAAAGAAAACATGGACTTGGATTATCCTGATTATATACAAAAAGAGGTGTTACATATTGATTTTGAAAACAATAAAACATCTTATGAAAATGTAAAATATCAGGAAAATCTGCTGACAGCAAATGCCCTTTGCAATGAAATTGAAAGAATGACTTTAGAGGAAACTCCTTATGCCTTATTTGATATTTATAATTATGAGGAAAAAGTTACAGAAAAATTTTATAGCAAAATTATCGAAATACAAGGTGAACAAATAAATATTTTTGATCCATTCAAGTCTGAGAAGGATAATATTACTGACACATTAGCAGGGGTTAGGTATAGGATTCAGAAATATCTAATCGAAGAATTTCCTCAAGAGTCTTTTAGTTTAGTTCCATCTCGTGCTCATAAACTACTTTTTTCTGAAAGATATATTAAGTGGATGTTCGGTCCAGAAGAGGATGGTATAACATTAATTACAGAATTACTTAATGTACTAAATGAATTTGAAAGCAAATTAAAAAAAGCAAAATTTATTACAATCGACCGAGGTTTACAATTCAAATCGCTCGATAATCCTAATTATCAAATATTACTGGATTATAGTGCTTTTGATGAAAAGAATTCTAAAATTTTCGAAACACAACCTAAATTCAAAAAGGGTACCTTTTTAAAGAAAGCCATGGAAATCTTAGGGTTTCCGTCAGAAGTCATCATTCAGCAGGTCCAGCTTATAAATGGAATAGGCATAGCTGACTTATTAATTAAAAATAAAGAAAAGCAACAGAGTCTTTCTGAACTGGGCTATGGCTTTTCCATGCTGCTACCTATTTTAATGCAAATCGAATTGGGAGGATCACCCATTTTCATCGAAGAACCTGAAGCCAATCTTCACCCAAATTATCAGTCTTTACTCGCAGATATTTTTGTTTTGGCCACAGAAATGTTCCCGGACCAAAAAATCGTTTTGGAAACTCATAGTGAATACCTGATCCGCAAATTACAGTTGCTTACTGCACAGGGGAAAATTTCTACGGAGAAAACAATGATTTATTATTTTAATGATGACAAAAATGTAACTCCCGAAAACCCAAAGGTTATAGAGATTGAAATCAATCAAAACGGCAGTCTCACTGAGGACTTCGGACCCGGTTTTTATGACGAAGCCGTTAGGCTTCAGTTCAATTTATCCAATATAAACCGCGAACAGATGAACTGATCATGAAGGTATATTTTAGTAAAGAATTTCTGACTGTTTTTTTATCGAAACCTGCATATAATTCGGATGTAGATCAATTCTTGGATTTACTGTTGAGCAGTTATAGCGAAATACAAATAATACAGGAAGGCGCAAGTACCACCGAAGCATTTGCCAATTCTGAATTGCGGTTAAGATATGGTATCAGTGGCGGCTCCCGCACATTTTCTCTCTCGGATAACATAGAAAAAGAGATTGCAACCTGTTCTACTGATTGTATATCCTTATATTTCACATCGGAAACAAGAGACAAAAGCCTCTATGAGAATCCAAATGTCATTGTTTTAAATCTTGAGGATTACGAGGGAAAGATCACCCAGTTTAAAAAAGAATTAACCTTCGGTTTTATTTTGGATAACCTGAAGGATTGGAATAAACTAACATTGTCGCAATCATCCTTGTTGAAGAAGCATTTAAGAAAACTAACAGTGTTGGATCCCTATATTTTTTCAGAATATTATAAATCTGGAAGGGAGGAAAATATTGAAAGACCATTTCTTTATATTCTCAATAAAATTGTCGAAGAAGATTATTTGTGTGATTTAGAAATTTTGACGATTACCGAAGAATACGACCACCAGCGTAAATCTGTTGTCTCTTATGCCAGGGATATACGGGGAATTATGGAATTTCTTGACGGAGTCATGCCTTCTCTTTCTTCCCTAAAAGTAATTGATAACGGAAAATCAAATCGAAGCAGCAAGTTCGACTTTCATGACAGAAATATTTATTCCAATTTATTTATCCTAAAGGTGGGAGTAGGTTTTACAGAAAAACATTCAGACTACACCAATTCTGAAGTGGAGTGCTATTCGATCTTTGATAAATGGGGACATGATTTAATTCGTCATCGTAAAAGGATGGTTTCGAAATATGTTCAAACCGCAAGACCTAAAATCTATAACTGAGCAATAATAAACGCCCTCAACCATGCCACCACTAACCGAAAAATTCATAAACGCTGTTGAAAGACTTGACTGTCAGGCTATTGAGCAACTGCTCGATCCTCACCGGCTGTACTGTGGTGTAAGTAAGGAAGTATTTATGCAGTCCCTTCGCAAAATATTCGAAAAGATTAGAAATGATGCAAAGATCCCTGATGCATTAACCGCCATAAAAGCAAAATGCAACCACTCCGGCTTACATAGCAATCCCGTAATTTTTGTAGATTCTTTGAAATTCGGAAATATGAGTCTGAATATAGAGATTGATGAAAATGGCACTCTGCTGCTGGAACTTTGCGAGGATGCCCACCATGGCGAGGCGTGCATATATAATTTTAATCAGCTAACGTTCTACCCCGATGACAAACCGAACTTTATGTGGTCCGCCGCGCATTTCAAGAGAAGAGACGCTATTAAGTATGCGGTTAATGATTTTGATGAAGAATATGAAACCGAGGGCATCTTATACCCGGAATTTCTTATAGAGTGGGTGCGTAGAGCAGCGCCATTGCAGGAATACGACAGTAAAAATTTTACCTTTTATCGCTATCAGGAAGAGATATGCGAGATCTACAATACAGTATATCCGTTTTTCCAGCTTGCAGCATGGTCAAATGATGCAGAGCGAATTCAGCAGGAAATAAAATCCATTGATGCGGCAGACGATATGGCAGTCCTGAATTTCTTGCTTAAAACTGAAAATAATTATCCCTATATCGAATATCCAGTGTTACAGAATTGGGATCTGGAAAAGGGTTTTGTAACGTTCCAGGGCTTTAGGTTTTTTATCACTCCGCTTATCACAGCAAGAGAATCATACCTACTACTCCAAGAACATACGATGAATCTTTATGAGAAAGGAATCATTTCTGAATCATTGCACCCGGACAGAATGTGCAGTGCAATTACCCAGCTATTAAAATAATTTGATATGTGCTACTATGTTGACAGCGACCTTACAAAGCGAGCCGTAAAAGAGATTTACGGTGTACAGACAGATTTTGCAGACTTTAAGCCTTCTAAATTCCTGAATGGTTTCTCACACCCGCAATTGCCAATAATTATGGATGAAACCAGAGATATATTATCCACAGCAACATGGGGCCTTATTCCGTTCTGGGGGTACATGGCTGCTTTTTTAAGACAGATTAAAATTAGAGTATTAACTTTAACATC
>RDDY01000155.1 GCA_003852805.1 Chryseobacterium sp. | reverse complement strand
AATGAATGGCGATCTCAGCGGGAAGCTGACGATAATAGTAGAAAACGATCACAAAATTTGCCACCAGCAGAAGTACCACCAACGCTTCCGGGGCAATGTCAACGGGGCGATACGGCAACTTTATTTGTGGGCGCTCTGTCAAGTCAGTATTCTTTTGATGAACCGCAATCTGTGCGTATGTTTTTTCAGCTCCGCGTTGTAAATACCGCTGCTGTCCAGTTGGTCTATTCTCACTTTTCCGTGCGCATGCAGAATCCGCTGGTCGTCAAGCATAATACCCACATGGATGATTCTACCTTCTGCGTTATCGAAAAATGCCAGATCGCCGGGCAATGCCTCGCCTGCAAACGCCAGATCTTCGCCCAATTCAGCTTGCTGCCAGGCATCGCGCGGAAGTTTCAAGCCGTGCACCTTATACACCATCTGCACCAGACCCGAGCAATCGATACCAAAAAAACTGCGACCACCCCAAAGGTAAGGCGCATTCAGAAAGCTTAAAGCCGTGTCGGTCAGGCTTCTGTCTGATTTAATTTGAACGGAATCACCGTTGATCTCAGCGCCCATCGGCAGTATCAATTTGCCGCCGTCGGTTTCCACTTCTCGGTAGGTCTCGGTTATCAATTCGGTATTTTCCGGCACTGTTTGCAGCTCGCTGATTTGTTTGTAATCTACCCAACCTTCGTAGCCGTCGAAATGCATTCGAATGTTGACCCAGTTTCTTTCTCTGGTCAAAATGTCGCAGGTTTCGCCGTACAACATTTGCGAAACCATCTCGCTGCGGTCACTGTTTTCTGCGCGCAGCGGCGCTACCGACACATTGCAAATCGCTCTCTGCATTCTATTTTTTTCTGATGAAGTGAATACCGTCGCGCAAAGGTAAAATTAGATTTTCGAAGTCGGGGTCTTTGGTAACGATCTCATTGACGAGCTTGATTTGTTTCGTCGCTTCACGCTTCGGTTCTTTCTCCAGAACTTTTCCGTACCAGAGCACATTGTCGATCAACAGTACGCCACCTGACCGCAGTTTAGGTTTAATGATCTCTATGTAGCGCGAATAATTCTCCTTGTCGGCATCGATGAAAACCAGGTCAAATTCAACATCCAGCGTTGGAATTACTTCCAAGGCGTTTCCCTGAATAAATTCTATTCGACCGCTATACTCGCTTTCATCAAAATATTTCTGTGGCAACCAAGCCAGGTCTTCATTTTTGTCGATTGTATAAAGTTTGCCGTCTTCTCTCAACCCTTCCGCCATCGACAAAGCGGCGTAGCCTGTAAAAGTGCCCACTTCCAGAATATTCTTCGGCGAAATAATCTTCGACAAAATGCTCAGGAACCTTCCCTGCAAATAACCCGAAATCATGTGCGGCTGAGTGGTCTTTTGGTAAGTTTCACGACGAAGACGACGCAAAATGTCCGGTTCGTCCGAAGCGTGCGCTTCCAGATAACGCTCCATCTCGGGGTATTTTTCCTCAAAAAAGCTCATGTTAAGTTTTTAGCAATCCACAAAGTACGGAATTTAGCCAATACTGACCCATCGGAAATTAATAACTTTACAAACCTTAAAAAACTCTTTGAAACTCTCACGTCCATCCTTCGTCGAGCAATTAGAGCGACTGGCTTACAACTACTGCGAGAAAAAATTCCTACTGGCCGTCAGCGGCGGCGTGGACAGTATGGTGCTGCTCTGGCTGATGCACGAGTTGAAACTGCCGCTGGAAGTAGCCCATGTAAATTATGGTCTGCGCGGCAAAGACTCGGACAAGGACTGCGAACTCGTACAGCGTTTCTGCGCGGAACGCTCGATTCCTTTTCATCTGTATAAATGTACCGCGGCTGATAAAAAACCCGACGGCTCCATACAGCTTTGGGCGCGCGAATTGCGCTACAACTTCTTCTTCAAGCTTTTGGAAGATCGAAAGTTGGACCTTATCGTTACCGCACATCACTTAAACGATCAGCTCGAGACTTTCCTGATCAACCTTTCAAAAGCCTCCGGCATAAAAGGCCTGAGCGGCATTCCCTCAAACAAAAACAGGGTGCTCCGCCCGCTGCTTAGCTTTTCTAAAGAAGAAATTTACCGATTTGCAAGGGCTGAACAAATTCCGTTTCGCGAGGATGTCAGCAATCAAAAGAGCGATTACCTGCGGAACAAGATCAGAAACGAAATCGTTCCGAAACTGGAAGGATTGAATACTGCTTTCATCGAGAATTTTCGCAAGAGCCAAGCGTACCTTTCTGAAGCAAATGATTTCATGCTCGATCAAGTCGAGAGACTTCGCCAAGATTTGACCATTTCAGAAAATGAGAACGAGATCACTTTGGACAGGGAAAAACTTGCCGGCGCCCATCCGTTCGCTCGTTATCATATCTTGGACGGTTTCGGTCTCCACAACCGCGAAGAACAGCAGAAAATCTTTACCGCCGCATCGGGCAGTTTTTTCTATTCCGACAAATGGCAGATGGAAGTACGCCGCAACACCTTAATTTTCAAAGCAAAGAGTTTACCGACCCAAGCGGATGAAATCATCTTGGAGGCAACAGACAGAATCGATCTGCGCGACTTGATTTTTCCATCGGCTAACAAAACCTGGGAAGTAGATTTCGCCAAGGTAGCGCTGCCACTGCGTCTGCGCAGCCGTCGGTCCGGCGACCGCATTTTTCCCGTCGGCATCAACGGCTCCAAAACGGTGAGCAAATTTTTTAAGGATGAAAAAATCCCTATTTTAGCGCGTTATTCGCCAAAAATACTGGCCGACGCCACCGGAAAAGTTCTGGGCGTTGTACCCTATCGTCAGGACAGGAGAAGCCTACCCGACGATAAAACCATCAACAAAATCTATATACTCTTATGAAGAAGTGGTTCTGGCTTTTCATGATGTTGATCTTCGCCGGAGTGCAGGCTCAGATCAAAAATCCCGTAAAGTGGGATTACAAAATCAATAAAATCTCAGACACCGATTATGAAGCTGTGCTGACCGCCAAAATGGAGAGCGGCTGGCACATCTACTCGCAGGACCTGCCGCCCGATTCGGGCATCCCGACCGAGATGAACCTTACCAGCAAAGACGGCATTCAGCTGATCGGGAAAATGGTGGAAGTCGGTAAAAAGCACGACGAGTACAGCGAAGCCTTCGGTGCACAAATCGTTTATTATTCCAATACAGCGCAGTTTAAACGCAAATTCAGACTGAAAAATCCCGCCAAAGCCGCAACAGTGGAAGCCGAGATTACTTACCAGACCTGCGACGATCGAATCTGTCTAGCGCCGAACACATTGGAGTTCAGCAAAAAAATAGAAGCAACCCCTTCGGCCGCGGCCGCCGCAGAAGAAGAAACCGCAGAAGAACCTGTCGCCGAGACAACCGAGGCATCTGCGGTTACCGATACCGTTGCCGCTGTTACCGCCACTACGGGAATGAACCGCGACATTAAGGTAGAATCTTTGGATTTCCGCAATCCGCTGACCGATTGCGGCAACGCGCCCGTAGAAGAGCCTTCGGGCAACGGACTGGTTTTTGTCCTTGGCTTTTTAGGCGGTCTGATCGCTCTTTTGACGCCTTGCGTCTTCCCGATGATTCCGCTCACGGTTTCGTTCTTTACAAAAGGAGCGGTCAACAAGGCAAAAGGCAAACGCGACGCCGTCATCTACGGCGCATTCATCCTTATTATATTTGTAGCGCTGAGCATTCCGTTCCATATTATAGATGGAATCTCGGGGAATATCTTCAACCAGATTTCAACAAGCATCGGGCTGAATCTATTCTTCTTTGCGGTGTTTATTTTCTTTGCGCTCAGCTTCTTTGGCTACTTCGACATTACCTTGCCGAGTTGGATTGCCAACCGCTCTTCCAAAGCGGAAGAAGCGGGCGGTCTGATCGGGATTTTCTTTATGGCGCTCACTTTGGTGATCGTGTCGTTCTCTTGTACGGGACCTATTCTGGGAAGTTTGCTCGGCGGTGTCGCATCGAGTTCAAAAGATGTTCCTACACTGTTGACCTTTGCGTTGGCCGGTTTCGGTTTGGCGTGGGCCATCGTATTCGGACTTCTCGCCCTGTTCCCACAGGCGCTGCAATCACTGCCGAAATCAGGCGGCTGGATGAATACGGTCAAAGTTGTTCTTGGTTTTATCGAGTTGGGGCTTGCATTGAAATTCTTATCGAAAGCAGATTTGGTTTCCAAGACCTTCTTCCTGAAGCGCGAACTGTTCATTGTCCTGTGGATATTGATTACGCTGGGCCTTGTGCTTTATCTGTTCGGAAAAATCAGGTTCCCGCACGATGACAAAAACGCAAAAATTTCTACCACCAGAAAAGTGTTCGGCGTACTGGGCATCGGTTTTATCATTTACCTGATTCAAGGCTTGGTTCCCGGCGAGCGCCCGAAACTGCAAGCACTGAGCGGAATTTTGCCCCCGATGAATGTCAGCTATCTGCACAACGAGTCTGACGGCGTCTTGGGTATGCATCCGTACGGAGATTATTTCGACGCGATAGAAGAAGCCAAGAAACAGAACAAACCTGTCCTGCTGGACTTCACAGGCTGGGGCTGCGAGAACTGCCGTAAAATGGAAGAATTTGTCTGGAGCGAACCCGATGTACTTCCGATCTTGCAAGAAAATGTGGTATTGGCTTCCGTTTATGTCGATGAAAAACAGGAACTGCCCGAGGAAGAACAGACCAAAATTGATATGGGCAACGGCCAGATGAAGAAAATCAAAACCGTTGGCGACAAATGGTCGATGTTCCAACAAGTTAATTTCAACAATAACTCACAGCCGCATTATGTGTTGATCACTCCCGACGGCGAGGTGATCAATACGCCGGTGTCAGGCTATATGCCGAAAGAAGATTTCAAAAAATTCTTGGAATGCGGCATCAATTGGTACAATGCCAATAGAAAATAGATGACGAAGAGCGGTTTAGGCCGCTCTTTTTTTGTTTGCAATCCGCAGGCTTGTACGGAATTTGCAAGTTGAAAGACATTAAACTTTAAGTTATGTTGCACTACCAGATAAAAGGGAGCGGAAAAGAAGATTTGGTACTTCTACACGGATTGATGGAAAGCACCGAGATCTGGCGCGAAATGATGCCGCATCTTTCAGACGAATTTCGCCTCATTATGATCGATTTACCGGGACATGGCAAATCGCCTGTTTATGGCGAAATCCATACCATGAATTTTATGGCCGAAAAGGTGAAGGAAGTAACCGATGAGGTTTGTAACTCAAAAATCCATTTGCTCGGCCATTCCATGGGCGGCTACACTACGCTGGCTTTTGCAGAAAGATTCCCGGAAGCGCTGAAATCCATCACTCTTTTCTTCTCCACCTATTTTGCCGACACCGAGGGAAAAAAGGAAACCCGGGCGAAGAGTTTCCGCATCATAAAAGAGGAATACCGAAAATATGTAAATGCAGGCGTCCCCAATCTATTCAATCCTTTTGAGCGCGATGTGTTGGAAGGCAAGATCAACTTCTCTAAGGAAATCGCTTTGGCTACCAATCCCGAGGGTGCTTTGGCTGCCGTAAAAGGCATAATGCAGCGCCCCGATCGGCGCGCCGTTTTACAGCAGCTGCAAGAAAAAATCTTGCTATTGACAGGGAGAAATGATTCGGCCGTGGACGCGCCCAAAACATTGGCACAACTCCCTGATCGCCAAAACATAAAGGCTTATATGTTGGATTGCGGCCACAACGGGCAATTGGAGCAACCCGAAATATGTGCAGCAATCATAAATCAAGAACTTCTGCACAACCTTCCAAAGAAATTAATACTCTGACAGGCAACAAGCCATATGATCTCCTGCATACCCGATAGCGGGTATTTTACACAAGGAGAACAGCTTTGGCATAAAGTTAAACTACTGACAAGCAGAGCATTAAGCAGCAACGTTCACATGGCGAGATTGCCAACCCACAAAATCACCTAAATAGGTGATTTTTATTTTTTCATGTATTTGAATGATTAAATGGAAGAAAGTTGACAATATCTTTGAACCACTAACCATTAAATCTTTGTATTATGAAAAAGTCAGTATTTAGCGCAGCGGCCGTCTTGGCATT
>RDDY01000325.1 GCA_003852805.1 Chryseobacterium sp. | reverse complement strand
GTTCCGGATTATTGAAATAAGCGTTGACGGTGATCAGGTTGTTTTTGTATTGCGAAATTCGGCCCAGCACTTTTTTTGGTTTATAAAGCTCTGAATCGATCGACATTTCCTTCATCACTTTTTTCAGCACATTCAGCGCATCCTGAGAATCGTAGATGGTGAAGTTGGACGGAAAGCCCAGATAATGCGCTTCGCTGCGAAGAATTCGGGCAAATACAGAGTGGAAAGTTCCCATCCAAATCGACTTCGCATCGCTGTCGCCCACCACTTTGGCGATACGCTCCTTCATTTCCTTCGCCGCCTTGTTGGTAAAGGTGAGCGCCAGAATATTGAACGGACTGATGCCGTTTTGGATCAGGTGCGCAATGCGCATGGTGAGCACGCGCGTCTTGCCCGAGCCGGCGCCGGCCAAGACCATCAACGGCCCTTCTATTGTGGTAACTGCTTCATACTGCGGCTCGTTCAAGCCTTTCAGGTAATCCATTCTCTGCATTTTTCAGGAACGCAAATTTACGGAATAATGCGCCAGTGAAACAATTTAGCAATCTACCAATGTATCAATGCTTTTACAGCATTTTGTAAAAATAAAGCGATCGTCGTTTGACAATCGCTTCAGCTATTCAAAGTTTAATTTTTAAGGTAGAAATTCATCGTCCAATTCCAAACCCCAATCCTTGCCTTTCATGGTGGCGGGTACGCCCCGCGTCATCCAGACGGGTGCTTTGGCTCCTTTCAGATAGTGGTCGAAAAACTGCTGCTCACGGATCTGGATGTCCTTACGGTTCTGGCGTTTCATCAGGTTGTGCTCGTCACCGTTGTAGTTCAGCATCCAGACGGGTTTGCCGAGGCGACGAAGCGCGGTGAACATTTCGATTCCTTGGTACCACGGCACCGCACCGTCATTGTCATTCGCCATAATGACCACCGGCGTATTCACTTTATCCAAATGGAACAGCGGCGAGTTCTCATAATAAAGCTCGGGCGCTTCCCAGAGGGTTTTACCGATGCGGCTCTGGCTTTTCTCATACTGAAACTGGCGGTTCATACCCGATTCCCAGCGGATGCCACCGTAAGCCGATGTCATATTTACGACCGGCGCGCCCGACCAGGCAGCAGCGTACATATCGTTCTGTGTAATGAGATATGCCACCTGATAACCGCCCCAGCTTTGGCCTTGGATCCCGAGTTTCTTGCCGTCGACCCAAGGGTTTTTCTTCAAATGTTCAACGCCTGAGTTGATGTATTCCACCGCTGATTGACCGGGTTTCCCATCTTGGTACGAAATGTCCGGCGTGAAAACCAGGTAACCATTGCTTACGAAATACGAGATATTCAACCTGGACGGCGTGGGTGCGGGCGCCACATAACGGTTCAGATTGTCCGAGAGTTTTTCGTAGAAATAAACGATCATCGGATACTTTTTGTTCGCGTCGAAATCCTCAGGCTTATAGAGGACACCCGTCGATGGATAACCGTTTGGTGTGGTCCAGTGTACGAGTTCGGCCGTTCCCCAATTGTAGCTCTGCTGCTGCGGATTGATGTTCGTCAACTGTTGCTGATTTTTAAAATCAGCGGTTGCATACAGATTCGGCGACTGTTGATAGTTTTCTTTGGTAAAGATATAGCGGTCGGCATTTTTGGCTTTGGCCAAACTGCGGACGCCGTAAATATCATCCATGAAAATATTTTCGGGATTCTTACTGCCCGCAATGGTGGTGCGGTAAAGCCCTTCCTGCTTATTTTTCTCATTAAAAGCCGAAAGGTAAATCGGCGCTTTACGGTTCAGGCTTTTGACATCCTCGGGGTCGAAATCAAAAGTGTTGAAACTGATCGCATTTGCACGGCCGTAACCGTTGGTGATATTGCGCGGCTTTTTTCTGCCGTCGGGGAAGAATTCCCAAAGGTCATAACGGTCGCGAATAATAACCGATTCGTCGTTATCCGTCCAGGAAGCGATGCCGTAAGGAGCCGCAACATCCGGCGTGTCCCAAAGTTCGTCGCCGAAGGAAACCACCAGATCTTTATTCAGCCGGCGAGTTTTCGCCGAAGCTACTTCGTACGCATACCAGTTTTGATCGGCACGGTTGAAATAGATCACATATTTACCCAGCGGCGACGCAACGGCTCTCCCTTGCAGATTCTCGACAACCGGGCGCTTTTCGCCCGTCAAAGTATTGACCAAATAATAACTGCCGAGCGTAGAGCCCGTCCACTGAGATGCCACACGGCCCTCTTTGTCCGAACGCATCAGCACAAACTGTGAATCACCGTCGTTCAGGAGTTCCATAGATTCCAATTCCTCATTGCCAAGCGGTTGGAATATTTGTGGACGGTCGGTCTGCAACACCGCAGCGTAGGATTTTTTCAGGTCGTCCTTCAAACGCTTGAGTTGAACCGTTTGCAGATAATCATCCTTATAGTTCCAAATGTCGACAACGGCGTGGTCGTTGGCGATCAAAGCGGTGTCCTTGGGGATAGGTCTAGGTGCGATGCCGAAAAACAGCTGTTTGGCATTTTTGCTGAATTTCGGTTCACGGTTTTCAGACAAAACCCAATCTTTCGGCATTTTTGAATTACTGTTACCGATGGTTGACAGTTTATTATTGCTGAATAAATACAGTTGATAGTCTTTTACCAAATCATTCTCGGCAGATTGAGTGCCGACAAATGCCAACTGATTGCCCAAACGGTCGAACGAGAGCTGGCTGAAGTCGCCCTCTGCTTCGATCAGTTTTTGCAGTTTACCCGTCGGCAAATCGACGAGGTTTACACTTTGCAACGCATATTTTTTCGGTGTCGATTTGTCTCTCGGTTCGTCCTTTTTCTCGTCGTCGGTCTTGGATTTATCTTTTTTCTCTTCGGGTTTTTGGGTCACGAAGACCAACTTGCTTCCGTTCTCGCTTAGTTCATAGCGGGTGACATTGTCGTACTGTGTCTTATTGCCGCTGACCAAATTTTGGAGAACCAGAACGGATGGCTTCGGTTTGTTATCCTTTTTATCGTCGGCGTCCTTGTCATCTTTCTCTACATTTTTAGGATCTGCCAACAGATACGCCAGCCATGAGCCACCTTTTTTCGGCACTTTGTAAGACTGCACATTCGGCAGCTTTTCGACCATGGAATTACTCAGGTTTACAATAGCCAGAGAATCTTTGGTCAGCTTTTCTTTTTTGAGCTTTTTATCCTTGACCGCCTTTATGTCTTTGTAGAAAGGCTTGATACCGAAAACAGCAAAGCGGGCATCACTTGTAAATACAGGAGCCGTTCCGCGCGGAAATTTTTGGGTGGTTTGTTGATGATTCAGAAATAGGTCGGCATCGCCTTCCTGTGGTGTGATGGTGTAGGCGACCCATTTTCCGTCGACCGAGATCAATCTTGTCCCCACCGATTGCCATGCGTCATAAACGCTGTGGTCCAGCGCTTTCTTCTGTGCTTGCAAGCAAAAGCTTCCGACGAACAGCATCGCCGGGAATATCATTTTATACCTCATAAGAATTAACAAAGGCATAAAGATAACAACATTCGTCGATTGTAGGCTGCGGCGGAATGGTTCGGAAATTGATTAACCCGCAATCGTTTCATTAATCACACTAAATCAATTTTATCTTATGGGAAAGAAAATTTTACTCGTCGTCTTTGCGATACTGTTTATTTTCATGATTGTTGACTTTGTAAAAGGCATCGCGGGCATCGCCAAATATTTCATCTACGGCGGACTGATTCTGGTTGCCATTGTGTATCTGTTGTACAATAACCTCTTTGGTTCGCGCAACCCGAACAATCAACCTTGAATCTCCACCCACACCGGTGCGTGATCGCTGGTTTTTTCCCAGCCTCGGACATAATCGTCAACACCGGCGGCGGTTAAGCGTTTCTCCAAATCTTTATTCAACAGGAAATGGTCTATGCGCAAGCCGGCGTTTCTGCGGTAAGCCTGACGGAAATAATCCCAGTAAGTGTAAATCACCGTATCGGGATTTAATTTGCGTAAAGCATCGGTCCAGCCTTGATCCAACAAGCGTTCAAAAGCCTCGTGGGTTTCCGGTCGGAACAACGCATCATCTACCCAGCGCTCAGCCTTATACGCGTCCAACGCGGTTGGGATTACATTGAAATCGCCGCAAAGCAACGTGGGTTTCCTCGCCGAGATCAGAGTTTTTGCGTGCTGTTCCAGTCGCTGCATCCAACTCAGTTTATAGTCGAATTTCGGCCCGGGCGCCGGATTGCCGTTCGGTAAATAAAGACAGCCGATTGTAATACCGTTAAACTCGGCTTCCAAATATCGGCTCTGCACATCTTCGGGATCACCGGCCAAACCGCGACCGGTTTCCAAAGCCGTTTTGTCGCCGCGCGTCAGTATGGCCACGCCGTTCCAGCTTTTCTGGCCGTGCCATAATGCTTGGTATCCGGCATCTGTTATGGCTTCCAGCGGGAACTTTTCATCGGGAGCTTTCAATTCTTGCAGGCAGGCGACATCGGGTCGAGATTCTTCCAGCCATTTTAACAAAACAGGCAAACGAGCGTTGATGCCGTTTACATTATAAGTAGCGATCTTCATAAATATATCCTTAAAAACATAGGCGTAACAAGAAACGTGCTGCAAGTGTTTGCCGAAAAATTGTATTTTTAACAAGAATAACATAAGCGCAGATTGGTTGTAACCTTTCAGGCATTTTCATTACTTATTAAAACAAATTAAAACTTCAATGAGAAAAAGAGTACTAATGTTCGCTACGGTGGCTTTCACAACAGCCGCGATCAGCGCACAAGAAATCAAATTCGAGGAGTACGACTTGCCCAATGGCATGCACGTAATCCTTCATCAGGACAAAAGCGCACCGGTGGTGACCACTGCCGTGTTGTATCACGTGGGTGCCAAGGATGAGCAAATCGGCCGTTCGGGCTTTGCGCATTTCTTCGAGCACCTGCTGTTTGAAGGCACAAAGAACATCGGCCGTGGTGAATGGATGAAAATTGTATCGTCCAACGGCGGAAGCAACAACGCCTTTACCACCAACGACCACACTTTCTATTATGAGACTTTCCCGTCCAATAATCTTCAGTTGGGTCTCTGGATGGAATCTGAAAGGCTCAGACACCCTGTCATCAATCAGATCGGTGTAGATACTCAGCGCGAGGTGGTAAAAGAAGAAAAACGGATGCGTATGGACAATCAGCCGTACGGCAACCTGTTTACCGCCATCCAAAACAATCTGTTCCAAAAACACCCGTACCGTTGGAGTACGATTGGTTCTATGGAAGACCTGAATGCTGCTAAACTCAGCGAGTTTCAGGATTTCTTCAAGAGATATTATGTGCCCAACAACGCCACTTTGGTTGTGGCCGGAGACATAAACCCTGCGCAGACGAAACAGTGGATTCAACAATACTTTGCCGATCTACCGAAAGGTCCCGCAGTAAACCGAAATCTGCCTAAGGAAGCGCCGATTACCACAGCCAAGGAAGTCACCGTCTACGATGCCAACATCCAGATCCCCGCGTATGTCTTTGCTTACAGAACGCCGGGACAAAGAGAGAGAGACGCTTATGTTTTGGATATGCTGTCGTCTTACCTGAGCAGCGGCAAATCATCGGTTCTCTACAAGAAATTGGTGGACCAAGAGAAAAAAGCGCTGCAAGTGCAAGCGGCAAACGTGGGCTTGGAAGATTACAGCATCTTTGCATTCTTCGCCATTCCTATGGGGCAAACATCTAAACAGACATTGCAGGACGACATAGATGCCGAAATTAAAAAACTTCAGAACAATTTGATCTCGGAAGAAGATTACCAAAAACTTCAGAACACTTATGAGAACCGGTTTGTGAACGCAAACTCCACCGTTCAAGGTGTGGCTACGTCATTGGCAACCTACCATGCGCTGTACGGCAACACCAATCTCATCAACAAAGAGATCGACATCTACCGTTCCATCACACGCGAAGATCTGCGCAATGCAGCCAAGAAGTATCTGAACCCCAATCAGCGCGTAGTTATCAACTATTTACCGGAAAACAATAAATAATGAAAAGACATTCCAGATATATTGCAGCGGCATTTTTAATTGCCGGAACCCTGAGTGCACAGACGTTCAACAGAGACCTGATGCCCAAACCGGGACCTACGC
>RDDY01000103.1 GCA_003852805.1 Chryseobacterium sp. | reverse complement strand
TGCCTCAGGACTTACTCCGCACGCTCCACTGCAAGAGCACATCGAGAAGAAGTTGAACAAACTGGAGACTTTTTATGACAAAATCATATCGGCAAGGGTTTATCTGAAGGTGGAAAACACCACCGAGAAAAACAACAAGACCACCGAGATCGTGCTGAATATACCGGGCGACGACATAGTGGTAAAGAAGACTTGCCCCACTTTTGAAGAATGCATAGACACCTGTGTGGATACGGCCAAGAAACTGTTAATCAAGAAGAAGCAATTGACGGTCTAAAAAAAGTAGACAAAAGCGAATAAAAAATTTGTAGATTTCAAAAAACTGCTCTACATTTGCAAACGCAAAACAGAATAGAAGCTCTTTTAAGAAATCTACAATATGCCTCCATAGCTCAGTTGGCCAGAGCACGTGATTTGTAATCTCGGGGTCGTGGGTTCGAATCCCTCTGGAGGCTCATAAAATATTGAAAAGGGGAGATACTCAAGCGGCCAACGAGGACGGACTGTAACTCCGTTGTGAAAACTTCGCAGGTTCGAATCCTGCTCTCCCCACTAAAACTTTCTTTAAGTTTTGCTGTCAAAACAAATTACAACTTACGATTACCAAGCGTTTTTGTAGTTTTGACAAATCATGCGGAAGTAGCTCAGTTGGTAGAGCGTCAGCCTTCCAAGCTGAATGTCGCGGGTTCGACCCCCGTCTTCCGCTCCACTTTTTGGCCGATGTAGCTCAGGGGTAGAGTGCTTCCTTGGTAAGGAAGAGGTCACGGGTTCAAATCCCGTCATTGGCTCTACGTCTTTTAAAAGATAATCTTCTCTTAGGAGAAGATTTTTTTTTAACAAGTCCGCGCATCTTATTTGTTGCAAGGCTTGGCAGAAAAAAATGACGAAACGGGCCTTGTCTCGATACCGAGTGTGCAGATAGGCAAAACATAATTTTGCTTAAAAATATTTTTGCATAATAAAAATTAACTATATTTGCACACTGAAAAAATTCAAAATTGTCAATAACTAAAGCTTAAAATCATGGCAAAGGAAACGTTTAATCGTAACAAACCGCACTTGAACATTGGTACCATCGGTCACGTTGACCATGGTAAGACTACGTTGACTGCAGCGATCTCTAAAGTATTGGCTGACAAAGGTCTGGCTGAAAAAAGAGACTATAATGCAATTGACTCTGCTCCTGAAGAAAAAGAAAGAGGTATTACCATCAATACTTCACACATTGAATACGAAACTGAGAACCGTCACTATGCACACGTTGACTGTCCGGGTCACGCCGACTACGTAAAGAACATGGTAACGGGTGCTGCTCAGATGGACGGAGCTATCCTGGTTTGTGCTGCGACTGATGGTCCTATGCCACAAACAAGAGAGCACATCTTGCTTTGCCGTCAGGTAAACGTTCCACGCATCGTTGTCTTCATGAACAAAGTGGATATGGTAGACGATCCTGAACTTCTTGAGCTTGTTGAGCTGGAATTGAGAGATCTGCTTTCAACTTATGAGTACGACGGTGACAACTCTCCCGTAATTCAAGGTTCCGCCCTTGGCGCGCTTAACGGCGAAGACAAGTGGGTAAAAACCGTAGAAGAATTGATGGATGCGGTTGATACTTGGATCGAACAGCCAACAAGAGAGTCTGACAAGCCTTTCCTGATGCCTATCGAAGACGTATTCTCTATTACAGGTCGTGGTACGGTTGCAACAGGTCGTATCGAAGCCGGTGTTATCAACTCTGGTGATCCCGTAGACATCGTAGGTATGGGTGACGAGAAACTGACTTCTACCGTAACAGGTGTTGAGATGTTCCGTAAGATCCTTGACAGAGGTGAAGCCGGTGACAACGTAGGTCTGCTGTTGAGAGGTATCGAGAAAACCGATATCAAGAGAGGTATGGTAATCGCTAAGCAAGGTTCCGTAACTCCGCACAAAAAATTCAAAGCAGAGGTTTACATCCTTTCAAAAGAAGAAGGTGGCCGTCACACTCCGTTCCACAATAAATATCGTCCACAGTTCTACGTAAGAACCACTGACGTAACAGGTGAGATCTTCTTGCCGGAAGGTGTAGAAATGGTAATGCCGGGTGATAACCTTACTATTACTGTAGAATTGCTTCAACCAATTGCTCTTAACGTAGGTCTGAGATTTGCGATCAGAGAAGGTGGTAGAACAGTAGGTGCAGGTCAGGTAACTGAAATCATCGACTAATAAAATCCCAAAAGCTTCCGCAGGGAAACTTGCGGAGCTTTTTACAAACGGGCATCGTCCAATGGTAGGATACCGGTCTCCAAAACCGTTGATCTGGGTTCGAATCCTAGTGCCCGTGCAAATAACGACTAATGAGTTTAATTACCTTCGTTAAAGAATCTTACATCGAGTTCAAGGACAAAGTAGAATGGCCGAAGTGGCCGGAACTGCAGTCCTCGACAGTGGTGGTTTCCATCGGAACAGTGCTTTTGGCACTGTTTACGTTTGGGGTGGATTCATTGTTCAGTGTGACGATCAAGAATATATTCGGTGTGCTCATCAATATATTCAATTAAAATTTATTTTCTATGAGTGAGTTGAAATGGTATGTGCTAAAGGCCATCAGCGGTCAGGAAAATAAAGTGAAAAATTACATCGAAACCGAGATCAAGCGTCTGGGTATGGATGAATACGTTACGCAGGTGGTAATTCCGATGGAAAAAATCCTGCAAATGCGCAACGGCAAAAAGGTTCCAAAAGAAAGACCTTACTATCCGGGTTACCTGATGGTGGAGGCCAATCTGGTGGGAGAGGTTCCGCACGTCATCAAAAACATACCGGGCGTCATCTCTTTTCTCAGCCTGACCAAAGGCGGAGATCCTGTGCCGATGCGTAAATCCGAGGTGAACCGCATGCTAGGCCGTATGGACGAGTTGTCAGAATTCGCTCAGGAAGCTATGATACCGTACACCGTCGGCGAGAACGTAAAAGTGGTGGACGGACCGTTCAACGGCTTCAACGGCACCATTGAGAAAATCCACGAGGACAAAAAGAAACTCGAAGTTATGGTTCTTATCTTCGGCCGTAAAACTCCGCTGGAACTTAGCTATATGCAGGTGGAGAAGGTATAGAGATAACTTACAAAATATGAGAACTCCGCGGCATTGCTGCGGAGTTTTTTATTGCCTTAACTTTTGTTCCAAATGGCGCTTCAGTTTTCGGTTCTCGGTAATCTGTCGGTATATAAACAGGAGTACGAAGGAAAGCAAAACAAAACCGATCAGACCACGCCCCCGCAGCTGTCGGTGGTAGGAAGCCTCGGCCTTTGCAATGATGGAATCCGCTTGGCTGCTTTGCAGTTGCAGGATTGCTTCGATAGACTCGGTTTCATTTTTCTCGCGCTTTGCCTTGAATTGCCGGTATAAATTGTAGTACCGCTCGTAGAGTGCAAGACGGTCCAGCTGTAGATAGTTCTCGGACAAAAGACGATACAGCGCCTCTTGCAAAATAATATCACCAATGTCGTGCGACAGTTCATCTGCCTTTAACAGTAATTTATTCGCTTCCTCGTAACGTTCTTGCCGGCCGTAGATTTCGGCCAAGCCTTTCAACGCATACGCCTTCAGACTTTCACCGCCCACGGATTCGGCCAGCCGTAGAGCATCGTTAAAATACTCTGTTGCTGTCTCTGTTTTATTAAGATCCAGGTAGCAATAGGCGATGTTGTAACAGATGACGCTGGCGTTTGCGGTATTCGCCTCGTCCAATTGTTGCAACTTGAGACGGTGCAGTGCTGCGAGAAGCTTCTCCAACGCCAGTTCTATATTCCCTTGTTTGCGGTAAATCATGCCGCGTATCGCGAGACTTTTCGCCTGCTCAAAATCGTCTTGGTTATGCTTCGCGGCGTTCATGAGCAACGAATCGACTTCGTTCAGCAGCTCCAAGCTTTTTGCGTACAGATCCATCTGTTGATAAAGTATCGCCAGCGAGTTGAGTGCGGCTGCACGTTGCACTTTGTCTTGCAGTTTTGTCGTCAGCTCCTCGGCAGCCAAACTGCTCTCCAATGCTTTTGAGAAATCCCGCTTCGCCAAGTAGGCGGTGGCGCGCAAGCGGTAGACTTTGATCTGCTGCGGCACGGTTTCTACCTTCTTCAGCAACTCGGTAGAATTTTTCAGTGCGCGGTCGGGGTCTTGATAGACATCCACCACGGCTGCATCAATCGACGAATCGATTCTCTGATGCTGCGCATCGAGACCGATCGATAACATTATAACGCCAATAAAAAATATGCGTTTACCCATGATTCAGAGAAGATTGATGAAGGCGTTGGGCGTCATGCCCGTCACCGATTTAAAAACCGTGGCAAACGCACTGTGCGACGAGAAGCCCGAATGTTCGGCCAAATAGCTGATTTTATAATTGCGGTATTCGGGACTGTTTTTCAGCAGGAAAGCGATTCTGTTGATGCGAAGTTCGTTGATATATGCATTGAAGTTTTTGCCTTTGGTGCGGTTGATGGTTTCTGAAAGGTATTTAGGGTTGACATCCAGGTAGGTTGCCAATGTAGACAACGACATGTTTTTCTGCATAAACTGTTCGCTGCTCTCGAAGTCGTTCAGTTTTTGGAGAATAAGCGTTTCGGTTTCCTTCGGCAACGCCGCGCTTTCTTTTTTCTTTTTGGTTGTTTGTGGTGCAGGATGTTTCTCTGCAATTGCAACGGACGCCTGCGGTTGGCTGATTTTGTCAAAAAACAACAGCTGTTTTTGCAGCGATTTTTTATTGCTGCGAAGGATCAACAGTAAAACCACCGCTGTAATCAGAACGGCTAAAATGGCGATTGTGTAATAGGTCAACCTGCGATCATTTTTTTGCTGTATCAAGTTGGCCGTGTTTTTATACTGTTCGGCCTCCATGTTCACGAGGTAACGGATGCCATCTTTCCGATGTTCTTCCAATTCCACTGCTTTTTTCAGGTACAACGTCTGTTGGGCTCGGAATCCCGAGTAGTCGCCCAATTGCCGGTAATTGTCGGCAGTTTCTTTTATCAGGTCGAGCTTCAGCGGCTCGTAGCTCAACGGAGAAATCGTTGCCATGGCTTTGCTCAGACTGTCGTTGGCGCGGCGGTAATCGTGTTGCCGCTTCAGAATTTCGGCATGCAATAACAACAGTCGGGCTCTGTGCAACGGTGACTTTGTGCGGATGCTGTTCAGCAGTGATTTCGCCTCCGTAATTCTGTTGTCATCTGCCAAGCATGCCGCTTCCAGCAATAAATTTTCGGGCGAAAGCTTGCGTTCGGTATCGGCAGCATTGGCCTTGTCGATATATTCCAACGCTTTCCCCGGCATTTTCCGGTGCAGAGCATTTTCGGCGAGCAGCCGGTAGAGTTTTGCTTGAAGAGAAGCGGATGAGCCTTTGTTGTCGGACTGCAACAACCGATGGGCGCCGGCATCCGAGAGTTGATAAAGACCGAGATAACTGTACTGCCGCACAAGATTGTAAGCTGCCAACGGTTTTATCGCACCGGTATTTGCCGCAGCGTTCTCAATGGATTTGACCGACTGTAAATAATCGCCCTTGTGAAAATAGGCTTCTGCCACAACGCCTTGCAAGGTAAGTCTCTGATCGTCGGTCAGTTTCTGCAACAGCAGATTTTGTGCGCCGGTAATGGCATCGTCGGGATTGGAGGCTACCGTTTCCGCTGTTTTTGCGATGAGCAGCGGCAGATCTGCACTGTTTTGTGCGGTTACGGCTCCCGGCAATAAGCACAACAGTACAACGGCAAAGACTACGAAGGAGCGACACATGGAGCAAATTTAAAGATTTATCGTTCTGTTCTGTGATATATATTGTCCCGATCTGAATATCCGGATCGACGCTTCCGCTTAATCAGGTCGACAATTAACGGTAATCGTATTTAGTTATGATGTTAAAACAGACAAGCGGCGCCGAAGAATCGACAATAACTATGCGAGTAATTGTGGTGCAATGCACTAAGTAAACAAAAAGTTTGACAATCAGACTGTAAATCAAAAATATTTTATAAATTTGCAAACCGAATTGTAGACCGTTGGTGAGCAAGCGGTCTGCATGAAATAATAAATGCTTCCACATTTCATTATTTTTTAACAACAAAACAAAAAAATGGCAAAGAAAGTCTTTAAAATGGTTAAACTCCA
>RDDY01000346.1 GCA_003852805.1 Chryseobacterium sp. | reverse complement strand
TCTACTGAATTTCATAGTATTAAAAATTTATTTGAATATAAAAGTTGTAATGCCGTTTGGGCAACGGATAATATGCGGTCGTTTCGTAAACGCGGTCGAAAATATTTTTTACACGGACGCCTACATTGTATCGGTCGCGTAGTTTAACGGCGGCTCCGGCATTCATCACAAAGTACGGCTCGATGGCGGCTTTACGGTTCTCATCGGTGTCGGCGTAAGTCAGACCGTTGAACATGCCTTGAAGATAAACCGACAGAAATTTATAACCGTAATCCAAATTGCCATAAAGTTTGTGCAGCGGCACATACATCATTTGTTTCTTGGTCGCTTGGTTGACGGATTTGCTCAGACTGTAACCCAGCTTTGTAGACAGTTTATGCGCACCGAAACCGGCTTCGTGTCTTAGTTGAGCGTCCACGCCGTAGGCTTTCACCCGGTTGACATTCATCGGTGCCCAAAACCCGTGCGGGGTCGGTACCCAAACGATGATATCTTTAATATCGGTATAATAAGGATTGATTGAAAAGTCCACCGAACCGAACCGAAACCGATGGTTCATATCGATCTGCAAAGAGGTTTCGGGACGTAGCTCACGATTGCCGCCGGGTTGCCAATACAAATCGTTAAAAGTAGGATAGCGGAAGTTCCGCGAAAGATTAAAGCCTGTCGTGTAAAACTCGGTCGCGCGGTATTTTGCCGAGAACGAGTAGAGCCACGGCGCGTCTACACCTTCCACAAATTCTTTTTTTATGCCTGCTTCCAGATTCCAACGCCTTTGGTCGTCATAGCGCAGAAGTGCAGCGGCAGAGCCGGTGTTCCGTTGGACTTTATCAATGCCCGAACCGTAGCCTTCGCCTTCTTGGTGTTGAAATTCTCCGATGAGATCCACACGGAATCGCTCGTCAATGCTCCATTCGAACTCATTTTTGAGAATGGAATTCTTGCCGGCGCCGCCGCTCGATTTTGGTCTCGTAATCCGGGCGAAGTATTGGAAGTTCTCCTCGGTAAAGGCCGCTTTAAAACTGTTGCGAAAACGCTCGGTTCGCATTTCCCATGAAAGCAGACTGCGCAGGTTTTGGCTGTCGTATTTCGTTGGCGTTTGGTATTCCGAGAAAATAGGGTAGTGCTGAGAATTGTCGAGAAATTGGCTCTGCCAAAAAATACTGTGAACCGGAGAGAAACGGTAACCCAAGCCGATGCCGAATCCTGTATTGTAATATCTGCCGTTGTGGTTTACGTAGCTTTTCTCAGAAACCTCGTAATCGTTTTGGCTGATGGTATGCGCAGCGTTAATCTGCACGCTCAGATTTGAATCGCTGTGGGAGAGTTTGACCGAGTTGCTATACGTATCAAACGAACCGATTTCGGAATAAATAGCGGCTTTGGTTTCTTTGTTGAAATCGATGTGGTTGTTCAGATGAACGGTTCCGCCGATGGCCGCGCTGCCGTAATTGACGCTGCTGCCGCCGGGAATAACATCGACCGAATCATAACCCAAGAGTCCGATATTGTTGATATCGCCTTGGCCTAAAAACAGAGAATTGATGTTGATTCCGTTCCATATAAACGCCGTCTGAGAAGCCGTTGTCCCGCGGAAGGCAGGCGAGGCGGTCATGCCGCGACCGTTTTCTTTGATATAAACGCCTGATTGGAAGCGCAAGGCTTCAGCGAGGTTGGAAGAGTTCTTTTGGATATCTGCGGCACTGAGTTTCTCGCTCGGCCGAAAAATCTTTATTCGGTTCAGCGGTCGGTCAAAGAGGTAAACCGTGTCGATGGTTTTTGCCTCCTGCGACCAACCGAAAATGCACGCAAGACCGAAAATCGGGTAAAGTAATTTCTTCATAGTGCTGCCTTTCCTCCGAAAGCAATTTTTGATTCAGAGTATCAGGCAGGTCTCCTGGCTTCCGCTTTTTTCGTGCCTTCCCGCCGTGGCAGTGGCTGTTTTAACGAAAAAATAAAATGCGGTTTACAGTTGCGGGGACAGCTTCGGATTTGCACCAAATTCCCTTTTCATCCCGCAGCGGCGGGAACCTGAAACTTCGCGCAAAGGTAGTTAAAAAAGCCTAAAGAAATTCCGCGCCAAACGAGAATGGCACCAGATCTCGGATGGACCCGCAGCGGACGATTTCACCTTCCGGCGAGCCGAAAAAGAATTCGATGTCCTCGCTCTGCAAACGCTCGTATTCCAAAATGCTTTGGCGGCACGCGCCGCAGGGCGGCACGGCGGTGTCTTGTTTGCCGTCTCTCGGCCCGCCTACCACAAACATTTTTAAAATTCTTTGATCGGGGAAATTGCCGTGCGTCCAGAAAATGGTAGAGCGCTCTGCGCAAAGACCCGACGGGTAGGCCGCGTTTTCTTGATTGCTTCCGGTCACTGTTTCGCCGTTATCCAGCAGCAGTGCGCAGCCTACCAAAAAATCAGAGTAGGGGGCGTAGGCTTTTGTGCGCGCTTCGGCCGCTTTGTCAAAGAGTTGACGGTCAGCATCGCTAAGCTCATCGGCATTGGCAAAAACGTCGTATCGGATCGTAAGTTCCTTCTTCATTCAAGAATTTTATAAGGAGAGTAAAAGTAACAATAAATTAGCAAACGCCGATAAATCCTTACTTTTGAAAGAAAAAATGCTTTTCGAACCCATCAGATTTCGCAATACAGAACTTCCCAACCGCATCGTCATGTCGCCTATGTGCATGTATTCCTGCAAAGAAGGCGTCGTCAATGATTTCCATTTTACCCATTATACCTCGCGTGCGTACGGCGGCACCGGTTTGATTATTGTGGAAGGAACCTCGGTATCGCGGGAAGGAATGATCTCTCCCGAAGATGTAGGTTTGTGGAACGACGAGCAGGCTGAAGCGCTGTCGAAAATCGTAAAACATATCCACGACAATACCGAAACCAAGGTCGGCATCCAGCTGGCGCACGCCGGCAGAAAAGCCGGCACACGAAACGGTGAACAATTGGCGTTGGAAGACGGCGGCTGGGAGACTTTGGCTCCGTCGCCCATTCCTTATAAACCCGAAGAGCGCGTTCCGCACGAACTGACGAAAGAGGAAATAACAGAAATTGCACAACAGTTTGCAGCAGCAGCCCGGCGCGCGGTTAACGCCGGTTTTGACTTGGTCGAAATCCATGCTGCACACGGTTACCTCTTGCATGAATTCCTGTCACCGGTAAGCAACGAGCGCACCGACGAATACGGCGGCTCGTTGGAAAACCGCAGCCTCTTCCTCATGGAAGTAATTGCAGCCGTTAGAAAAATTATCGGCGAAGAGCGGCCGTTATTCGTCAGAATCTCTGCTGACGAATACGCCGAGAACGGCTGGGACCTGAACCAAAGTATCGAACTGTGCAAATCGTTGAAAACTGCCGGGGTAGACCTGATCGATGTGTCGTCGGGCGGCAATATCCACGGTGCGCGCATCAATGTTTTCAATGGCTATCAAGTTCCTTTCGCGGCCGAAATCAAAAAACAAGTAGGTATCTCTGTCGGTGCCGTCGGCCTCATCACCGCTCCGCAACAGGCCGAAGAAATCCTTCAAAACGGCGAGGCCGACCTCGTCTTCCTGGGTCGCGAACTGCTGCGCAATCCTTACTTCGCCGTACAAGCAAGCTTTGAAATGAAAGAACCTTGCTTTTTCCCGAGGCAATATGAACGGGGTCGACCAAGACAGTGATGGTACTAATTATGATCGTTCAATAACAAGCTCGGTACCGAGTCGGTTTTTTACTTTAATTAAATGAGCAAGCCGTTAGGATAACTCCCATTTTTCTCCCTACTTTAGCCAGCGTTTTAGATGAAAAAAATTGCGTCGACATTATTGATCATCGTCTTGGCGGCCTGCCATGAAAAACCCGTGGTTTTACCGCAAGGTGGATTAGGAGAACATGCGCCTGCGAGCAGTAAGGAGCGCGCTGCCGATCTGTACAGACTGGAGCGACAGCAGATTCAGCAATGGATCAGTCTGCAAGGCGAAAAGTTTTATCCGACCGCTGCGGGTTACTGGTCATCTGAGCCGTTAAGCACTCACCCGATAAAAAGTGACGGTGACCCGGTATCGTATGAATTCAGTGTTTCAGATTTCGATCAAGCGCCGATTTATTCGCAGCCAATCGTCGTTACAGACGGCAAACTCGGAAGTTATGCGGAAATCATGGCGGTGGACCACGCAATCAGGCACTTGGAAAGCCATAAAACAGTGACACTGCTGGTGCCGTCTGCATTGGCCTACGGCACCGCCGGCGACGAGAAAAAAATCGGACCCGATCTGCCGTTAATCATTCATCTAAACACCCGTTAGAACAGCTAAAAATCATCCTTTATGAAGAAAATCGTATTTTTGTTCGGTACATTATTAACCTTATTAAACTGTAAAACATTGGATATAGACAAAGCAACCTACGACGGTTTGGAAGACGGACTCTACGCCAACCTGAAAACCACGCAAGGCGATATGCTGGTGAAATTCTACGAAGAGGATGCGCCGGTAACCGTGGCCAACTTCGTGGGTCTGGCCGAAGGCAAAATAGAAAACAAAGCCAAAAAGAAAGGTCAGCCTTTCTATGACGGCACCATCTTCCACCGCGTGATCAAAGATTTCATGATTCAAGGCGGCGACCCGCAAGGAACGGGCATGGGCGATCCGGGCTACAGATTCGATGACGAGAAAAACGACCTGAAGCACGAAGGCAAAGGCATCCTATCAATGGCCAACAGCGGCCCGAACACCAACGGCTCGCAGTTCTTCATTACAGAGGTTTCCACACCTTGGCTGGACGGCAAGCATACCATTTTTGGCAAAGTGATCAAAGGTGAAGAAACCATCGACGCTATCGCCAATGTAGAAAAAGGCGCGCAAGACAAACCAAAAACCGATGTGGTTTTGGAGAAAGTTTCCGTCTTCGGCAAAGGTTCGGCCTACAAGCATTACGATGCGGCGAAAATCTTTAACGAGGGAAAATCTAAAATCCAGGAACATAACAAAGAGTATACTGCCAAGAAAGAAGCTGAGGCTGTCAAGAAACTGGAGCAGCTGAAAGAAGGCATGACCACCACGCCAAGCGGATTGATGTACAAAATCACACAATCAACGGACGGCGCACATCCTGAAAAAGGCAGTACCGTAGCCGTTCATTACACGGGAATGCTGACCAACGGTCAAGTTTTTGACTCTTCTTACAAGCGCGGAGAACCCATCGAGTTTCCCGTAGGTATGGGACATGTAATTTCCGGCTGGGACGAGGGAATCATGCTGTTGAAAGAAGGCGAAAAAGCAACTTTATTGATCCCTTCCGAACTGGGCTACGGCGCAAGAGGAGCGGGCGGAGTAATCCCGCCGAATGCATGGTTGATCTTTGAAGTGGAGTTGGTAAAGGCGAAATAAACACCTTATCTATCTTTATAAGGACCGCCCGCGACAAAGTCGCGGGCGGTTTGCTTTACAAATCCCTGATCTTTTTCAGAAACGGGATGACCGCTGCCCAATTGGCACTGCTGCCCTTATAGGTGGGCGCCAGCGCCACGGTTCCGTGGTGTCCGCCGGTGGGTGGAATGTAGAAGCCTTTGTCGTAGCTGATCGCATCGTAAATGTCGATCCACTTGTTTTTTTCATCCGCGGCCGAGGCAATAAATGTGGGTATTTTTACTTTCTCGGCGTAGTATGAAATCGGTCGATTATCTATGCTGAAGTATTCGCCCGGAGAGTAGGCGAGCAGCGCGGTATAATCGTCAGGATGCTTCGCTACCATATAAAAGCCCAGCGATGCGCTGTATGAGCTTCCCCAATAAATAATTTTCTTCGCCTTCAGTTTCTTTTTGCCATAATGGAAGGCCGCTTCCAAATCGGGGATAACATCGGTAAATTGCGTCGATGTCCCCATCCTGATCGCCGATTCGTGGGTCAGATTCTTGACCATATTTACCGTTCCGCCTGCGCGCAGGTCGACCGCCAAAACATTAAAGCCAAGCTCGACCAGCATGGGAGCGATGTTGCGGAAAGATCCGCGGCTGAAACCTGCCTGATGGTACAATAGAATCAGCGGAGCACCCCGGCCGTTTGCATTGTACAGGTCTGCATAAACGGGCACGCGGTCTTCAGCCATAAAGCGCACGGTGGTAAAGTTATAAGGTCTCTGTCTTTCTTGTGCT
>RDDY01000245.1 GCA_003852805.1 Chryseobacterium sp. | reverse complement strand
GTGCCAGCGGCGTGATCCCTGCCGTATTGATGTATGCCCAATGCTTTACGCCGCCATAGCCGACGAAACCCCCACTTCTGCCTGACAACCGCCCATAGCCGCCGATATGGTTGCGTTCTTTTTAAATAGTGTGCCTACCTCGCCGGCTATGGCGGCGGCGGGACTTACCGAGATTATGGGTGGCTCACCGGGGCAGGTGTTGATGGCGGCCGAAATTGCAATGGAACATCACCTGGGAATGACCTGCGACCCTATCGGCGGCTTGGTACAGATCCCGTGTATCGAGCGAAATTCAATGGGCGCGATTAAAGCGATTACCGCAGCGAACATAGCTTTGGAATCTGATCCGGAAAAAGCGCGCGTCTCGCTGGATCAGGTAATCCAATCCATGTGGGACACGGCGCAAAGCATGAATTCTCGTTTCAAGGAAACCAGCGAAGGCGGCTTGGCCATTGCCGTCAATGTAGCTGAATGCTAAAAGTAAAACGGAGCCTCGCAAGAGGCTCCGTTTCGTTTATTATAACCGGCGAAGGCTTTCAAATTTCGCCTGCTCCTTGCATTTTTCAAAGAAGATTTCGTACTGCGGTGATTGTGCAGGATAGCGCAAAAGGTAGCGCGGGCACGGCTCTCTGCGCGCCTCGCTCTTGTCAAAGTCTATTTTGCCTTTGGCCACGATTTCGTCTTTCAATTGCTCTTCACTGATATTTTCCGTCTGCATTCGGGCGCGGAAATCTGCGGAGTAAGCGAAAGGCTTGGACAGCGTTTCGGCAATCACGCGATCGTTCGGGAAATAAGAGCAACTCGCGCCTTTCTTGTTCAAAATGAAAAGAACCAAGAGCAATCCGGGGATCAGCCCCATCAGGAAAAATTTAAATCTTCTTGCCATTAGAAAATCAGCAGGTTTATATCGTGATACTGCAAGCCGAAGCGCGTCGCGATGCTTTCCTTCGTCAGACGGCCCTTGTACATATACAGGCTTTGTTTCATATAATTGTGTTTTAGCAGCATGTTTTCTATTCCGCCTTCCTGGTCAAAATCCAACAGGTAGCTCAGAAAGAAATTGCTGACGGCTTTGGTGGTGGTGCGGGGCATACGCGAGGTAAGGTTGGGCAGGCCGCAGTGCAACACTCCATGCTTCATAACATAGGGTTTTGACATGGTGGTCAGCTCGCTTGTTTCCACGCATTTTCCGTTGTCGATGGTGATGTCTATGATGACGCTGCCTTTCTTCATCAGCTTGACCATATCTTCGGTCACGATGGGCGCTTGGTTCATCCTCGGCAGTGCACCGATGACCACATCTGCGCGGCGAAGACTTTTTTGCAGTTCTCGCGGATCGATGATCGACGTCGGTATGCGGCGATCGGTCATGGCATGCAATCTTCTCAGTTTTGAAAGCGAGTTGTCAAATATCCGCACGCTTGCACCCAGCCCGACGGCGGCTTTGGTAGCAAATTCGCCCACAATGCCGGCGCCTATTATCACCACCTCGGTAGGACGTACGCCGGTGATGCCGCCCATCATCAATCCATTGGAATCTGCCAATAGTTCGGAAGCGTACAAAATAGCCACATTGCCGGCAATTTCACCGATGAGCCTAACCATGGCCAATTGATTATATTCGTCTGTAATGAAATCAAAAGCAATGGCATTTATTTTCTTGTCAGACAGTTTTTTGAAATAATTCTTGTTCCTGAGGTTGATCTGCAGCGCCGATACCAAGTAAGAATTGGGCTGCAACAAATCGATTTCCTCATCGGTGGGCGGGTTGATTTTCAGGACGATGCCTTGGGAGAAAACCTTGCGTCGGTCATCGGTTATTTCCGCACCTGCTTCAGAGTATTGCAGGTCGCTGAAAAAGGAGCCTTCGCCCGCCCCGGCTTCTACAATGATGTGGTGCCCGTTGTTGGTAAGAACCTGCACAGCATCGGGCGTCAGACACAATCTGCGCTCGTCCAGGCAAGTTTCCTTCGGAATGCCGATGCCGAAGCGTTTTTCCTTTTTCACAACTTCCAGCTTTTCCTCTTTCGGAATCAGCTCTTGCTCCGTAAAAGGAGTAAATATACTTGAACCCATAAATTCTATTTTCGGTTTGCTCGGGAAAGGTGAGCAGCAGGTGCAAAGATAAGCATCATTTGAAGATGAGTTTCCGCCGGTTGCCGGTGTTTTCGATCGTTAATTCATGAACGGGTATGCCCTGCAATTCCTCTCTGTAAATCTGCGGCCATTCTATTATGCTCAGGTAGCCGTTGTCCAGATATTCCTCGATGCCGAAATCATACGCTTCCGCTACCGTTTTCAGTCGATAGAGATCGAAATGGAATACAGTACCCCGCGGTGTGCGATATTCGTTAACAATGGAGTAGGTGGGTGAGCTTACCGCATCCTCACTTTCCAAAAGCCGAAGAAGCGATTGGGTAAAAGTCGTTTTTCCGGCACCCAGATCTCCGATCAGCAATAGGATGTCATGCTTAAGCAAAGGAAGGATTTCCGCTGCTGCGGTTTCCCAGTCGGCCATATCGTTTACCGTAAATTCTCTGTGCTGTTCCAAACGGTTTGTTTTAAGTCTTCAAAATTACTTAAAGCCGACGGAATAACCTTTGGCGGTAGGTACAGAGTTTGCATCGGCGGAGGTATGGAAGCCGAAAACAGCAAACCGAAACCCGCAGGCGCAAACGATCATCTGGCCAACGAGCGCACGTTCTTGGCGTGGGTGCGCACTGCCGTTGCATTGATGGGGTTTGGCTTTGTGATCGTAAAGTTCGCGCTTTTCCTGCGGCAGTTCTCCTCTGTGTTGGATGTAAAAGTGGCAACCGCAAGCCGCGGCTATTCTGTGGCCTTGGGCATTGTGATGGTAGGTTTGGGCGCTGTTATGGTTATGCTGGCGTATTTCCGTTATCTGAGCATTGATCGGCATTTGCGCGGCGGCACCTATTTTCCGTCTAAAGGCTTGGCTACCCTCACCGCTTTCTGTCTGTTGATATTGTCGGTGCTGCTGTTGTTTTACCTGACATCGGGCCTTAAATAAACCTTTAAAATAAGCTTTTATGAATAAACCTTTATCCGATAATACCTATCAAAAAGCGGTGAAACTGATTGTCGTCGCGGCTCTCGTGGTGGCGGGATTCTATTTTGCCTATCAGATTGTGGGCGTGCTGTTTATGCTGTTTTTTGCCGTTGTGCTTACATTGGTGCTCAACGCGCCCACCATGTGGCTGGTCAAGAAAAAAGTACCGCGAACATTGGCCGCCATCATAGTTTTCTTTGTTACCATGGTCTTTTTGGGTTTTGTAGGCTGGCTGGTCATACCGCGGATTTTGGATTAAGTGAGTACCTTGGTTGCCAACCTGCCCGGTTATATAGAAGGTATGCAGGATAATCTGGCCGATGCGCTGGCGGATTATCCGTCGCTACAAAAAAAGGTGGTGGAGAGTACATCCATGAAAGAAATTCTGCCTTCCACGCGCAGGTTGATTACGAGCCTCAGCCGATTTTCGTTTTCGCTCATCGGCGGTATTTTTATGCTGGTGTTCTTCTTCAGCATCATCCTTTATATGCTGATAGAACCTCGGCCGTTATTGGAAACTTATCTGATGTTTTTCTCGGAAGAAAACCGTCCCAAAGCCGCCGAAGCCATGGCGAGATCTTCGCGCATGATGGTGGGCTATATGTGGTCTAACGTGGTGGTGGGTACTATAGAAGCGGTGCTTATTTTTGCTTTTCTCACGTACATGGATGTGCCGGGCGTCTGGGTCTGGGCCGGACTGGCGCTGTTCTCAGAGATGATCCCAAAGCTCGGACCTTACATCATGGCCGCGCCACCGGTGTTGATTGCTTTGGCCATAGACCCGATGACGGCGCTGTGGGTGGCTCTCTTTTATTTGGTGATGAATGAACTGATGGGTGACTTTGTGGTTCCCAAGATTCGCGCTTCTACCATGAATCTGCATCCGGTATCGTCACTGTTCGTGATGTTGGCCATGGCATGCGCCTTCGGTATTGTGGGCGCGCTGATCGCCACGCCGCTTACCGCATTCATCAAAGCGTATTATGAGGTGTTTTACCTTGAGAATAAATCGACGCGTGGCGTCAATCGTCAAATCGATAAAATACTGGAGTGCAAAGTTCAGGAATAAAAAAATCGTCTCGATACAAATCGAGACGATTTCAATTTTATTTAGGTTCCATCACCACAAACGGAATGATCATTTCCTCTAACGAGATGCCGCCGTGTTGGTAGGTGTCTCGGTAGTAATTCACGAAGTGGTTGTAGTTCTTGGGATAAGCCAAGAAAATATTGTTCTTGGCAAATATGTATTTGGAACTCAGATTTCCTTTCGGTAAGAAAAGCTTCTCGGGGAAGTTTATGGCCCAGACATCTTTTGCGTCGTAGGTGAGGCTCTTGCCGGTTTTGTAGCGGATGTTGGTAGAGGTTTCACGGTCGCCGATTACTTTGCTCGGCCGTTTTACATAAATGGTCCCGTGGTCAGTCGTAATCACAAGTTTGAAACCGTTCTGCGCGGCGAGTTTGATGATACGCAACAGCGATGAATTCTCGAACCAATTGTAGGTCAGTGACCGGAAGGTTTTGTCGTCACGGATCAACTGATTTACAATGGCATTGTCGGTTTTAGCGTGCGAAAGAATGTCGATGAAGTTGTAGACAATGGTCAGCAGGTCATTGTTCTTGTGCTGGTTGAAGTCATCGAGGATTTTCCGCTCGAAGTCGGAATTCAATATTTTCAGGTATTTCATGTGTTTGCCTGAAAGACCGATGCGCTTCATCTGTTCTTCCAACAGCTCGCGTTCGTGTTCGTTTTTGTTTCCGTCCTCGTTGTCGTTAAACCAAAACTCGGGGAATCTTTTCTCAATCTCCGACGGCAGCAGGCCCGCAAAGAAAGAGTTGCGTGCGTACTGCGTGGCGGTGGGCAGAATGCTGTAATAATAATCCTCGCGCACTTTGTTGTAAAAGCGTAGGAACAGCGGCTCAATCACTTTCCACTGATCGTAGCGCAGGTTGTCGATCATTAACAGCAGCACCTTGCTTTCCTCCAATTCAGGTTTTACTTTGTCTTTGAACAGCGTATGGCTCATCAGCGGCTTTTCTTTGCCGTGCAGCCACTCCTCGTAATGGTTCTCGATAAACTTAGCAAACTGAATATTGGCTTCCTCTTTCTGGCTTTGCAGCAGGTCTCCGAACTCGTTGTCGGACACTCGGTCGAACTTTATTTCCCAGTTCAGGATTTTCTTGTAATACTCGGCCCAGTCGTCAAAGGTGCGTAGGTAAGACAATTCCATGCTCAGTTGGCGGAACTCCTGCTGGTATTCGGAGATGGTTCTTTCTTCTACCAGTTGATCGCTTTTCAAGTTTTTCTTGAGCGACAGCAATACTTGGTTGGGGTTGACGGGTTTTAAGATGTAATCCGAGATCTGTGAGCCGATGGCTTGTTCCATGATGTGCTCTTCTTCACTCTTGGTTACCATCACTATTTTTATTCCCGGGTCTATTTCCTTTATCATCGGTATCCCTTCCAGACCGCTGATGCCGGGCATGTTCTCGTCGATCAACACCAGATCGTAGTTTTCCTTTTCCAAAATATCCAACGCCTCGTTCACATTGTTCACGGGGGTCAGACTGTATCCCTTGTTCTCCAGAAAAACGATATGGGGTCTCAGCAGATCTACCTCATCATCAATCCATAATACTTTTCCGGACATATTCTAATATTTTTTGCATTTTATTCACGGTCTCAAAAATACGATTTATGAATCTTAATTTTTGCCTACAAACAGGCGCGTCGGCGTTAAAATAAGTTAATTCAGAGAAGGTTGCATTCTCCTCAAATGCTTATTTTTACGAGTTATAACACTGTCCTGCCCCATGCGCAATAAATTAAAAATCATCAACGACCCGGTGCACGGCTTCATCAAGATTCCGTACGAGATTCTTTTTGATGTCATCGAGCATCCTTACTTCCAACGCTTGCGCCGTATTTCGCAAACCGGTTTGTTGAGTCTGGTTTTTCCCGGAGCCACGCACACGCGTTTTCACCATGCGCTGGGCGCCATGCATCTGATGTTTACCGCGCTGGAGACGCTTAAGCTGAAAGGCGTGAAAATCTCTGCCGATGAGGAACGCGCCGCCATGCTGGCCATCCTTCTGCACGAT
>RDDY01000001.1 GCA_003852805.1 Chryseobacterium sp. | reverse complement strand
TGACTTTTTTCTCCTTCGGCTTTTCCTTGGGCTGTTGTGTTGCCGGCGTTGTTGGTTGGGGTTTTGTCTGAGGCTTTGTCTCGGCAGGCTTCGGTGTTTCCTGGCGCGGTGCCGGTGTCGGCTGAGTTCTCGGCGCAGGCGTCGGCTCGTCGAAATCTACATCGGGGAACGACGGCACCGGTTCGGCTCTCAGGTTTCTTCTGTATACCGCATCCAACTCGTCGATTCTGCTATGCATTTCGGCCGGCGTTTTGGCGCTTGCCCAAAGGTCGATCTGCAAGCCCTGATCTGAGAGACTTCCGCCCGCAGGCACTTGGTAATAAACGATTTGGCTTTGGTCGCCGCTGCCGTTTTCGTAATCTATCAGTCCGAGTTCAAAGTAATTTTGCTTGATAATGGCTTTGGCCTGCTGCACCGTCATGCCGATGAGGTTGGGCACCGCAACATTTCGGCGAGGTCCTTGACCGATGACCACATCAATAACGGAGAACTTCGGCAATAGAGTTCCGGGCTTCAGCGGTGTACCGTTAAACATCAAACGCAGCACGGCATCTTTGGCAATGCTCGGCTCGTACAGCGTATCGCCTACCTTCAATCCCACCAAATCCAACTGGCGGAATGCCAAGTATTTGTAACGGTCCAAAACATCGGGTACGGCCACTTTTGCCCAAGTGCGCGGGTTGACGCGCATGGTTATCGCACGACCGTCTTTCACGCGAGATCCCGGCGCGGGATAAATCTGCAGTACTTGAAAAGGCTTGTATTTCGGGTCGAACTTGAAGCTGTCTACCTCATATTCCAAACCGGCATCGTCCAAAACGCGAACGGCGTCTTGCATGGACATATTGATCACATTGGGTACCTCCAGCTCGCGGCCGTGGTTGGTATGAAACTCAAGCCAGCGGAAGGTAAGCCAAACGAGGCCCAAAAATACCGCGATGGCCAAAATTATATTTAGTAGAACTTTCCAGTGGAAAAGTGATTTCAGCATATAAAAGTGCTTTGATAAAAAGTAAGCAAATATATAAATTATTCATCTAAGGATTTTCTCGCTTATCTTGTATGTGACGCAGGAACCGTTGATTCTTACAAAGCAAAAAGACCGCCCGACAGGGCAGTCTTCCATATGATATTAAATACTTTATCAGTCTTTTTTCTCTGCATCGCGCATTGCTTTGATGCGGTCGTGGGATTGCAACTGAGATTGGGCTTGTCTGCTGATCAGATCTCTTGCCTGCGCTGTTATATCTTCATCCTGAAGTGCATTTTTGTATGCGTTTTTCGCAGCATCTTCGCCGCGTTCGCAGCTTGCCAAGACGTTGTATCTGTCGCCGCCGGTAAAGGCTGCTCTCACGTCCATCCACGCACGGTAGATTTTTCCGCGAGCCGTGGTGTCGGTTGCAGCATCACCGCCGTAGCTTGCCACTTGCTCTTTCAATTCTGCTTTGAACTGCTCGCTCTGATCGATCATACTGCTAAAGAGCGTCTTCAGGTCGCCGTCTTCGCCGTCTTTCAGTTCATCGATTGCTTTTTGGTAACCTTCGATTCTGTCGTTATTGATTTGGATTAAATCATTCAATGCATCAACAGCTGCTTCTTGTGCCATAATAATGTTGTTTTTTGGTGTTATATATAAATTGATTAGTGTGCGCCAACCGATGCAAATAGTGAACCAACCGAATAATTTTAACAGCCTTTAACAACGGTGTCGTTATGCCTCGGTTCAATGGATTTAAACTTGAGCCAATATTCTCGGGCGACTGCAAATTTTGGCTAATTTTGCCGCTTACACATCTTTCTATGGACAAGAAAAATATCGCTGTTGTGATGGGCGGCTACTCTGACGAGAGCGTTGTCTCCATGAAAAGCGGCCAACTCATTTTCGACTCGCTCGATAAGGAACGCTACAATGTATACCGCGTGCATATTTTGCCCGAAGGCTGGTTCTTCATCGATGAGCGCGGCGACAGACATCCCATCAACAAAGCCGATTTCTCTGTTGAGTTGAGCAGCGGACTGAAGATCAACTTCGATGTGTGCTTCAACATAATCCACGGTGCGCCGGGCGAGAATGGTGAACTGCAAGCTTATTGGGATGCGGTGGGCCAACCCTATACGGGGTGCTCGTTTTATCGCTCGGCCCTGACGTTCAATAAAAAAGATACTTTGGCGGTGCTTTCGCGCTACGGCATTCCTGCGGCCAAAAGTATTTATCTGAGAAAAAATCAAAGTATAGATACCGCGCATATTGCCGAAGAACTGGGCTTGCCCTTGTTCGTAAAACCCAACCGATCGGGTTCTTCCTTAGGCATATCAAAGGTGAAAGATGTTTACGAATTGCCTGCCGCTTTGGAAAAAGCTTTCGCCGAGGACGATGAAATCTTGATCGAGAGTTTCCTGGACGGCACCGAGGTTTCTGTGGGTGTGCTGGATTTGTATGGGAAAACAACCGTTTTGGGAATCACAGAAATTGTTTCCGAGAACGAATTCTTTGACTACGAAGCCAAGTACGAGGGCGCCTCAGAGGAAATAACGCCTGCACGCCTCGACGACAACATTCGGCAAAGTGTAGAAGAAATGGCCGTGCGCGCTTACGAAGCTTTGGGCATGAGTGGTTTCTCCCGCTCGGAATTTATCATTGTCGACGGCGTGCCGCATATTTTGGAAATGAACACCAACCCCGGATTTTCGCCGGCCAGCATCTTGCCGCAGCAGGCAAAACATTACGGCATAAGCATCCCCGATCTTTGTGCACAGGAAGTAGAAAAAGCATTGGCAAAAAACAACAAAGCATGAGAACAGCCGTATTTCCCGGATCGTTTGATCCGCTGACTTTGGGGCATTTTGATATCGTGGAACGCGCCGCGCCGCTGTTTGACCGCATCATCATCGCCATCGGACAAAACTCCAAGAAGAATTATATGTTCAGTCTGGAGCAGCGGATGGAGTTTATCAAGAAAACCTTTGCGGATTTTCCCAACGTGACGGTAGACCATTTTGAAGGACTGACGATCGACTATTGCCGAAGCAAGAATGTGAACTTTATTTTGCGCGGTTTGAGAAATCCCGCCGACTTTGAGTTTGAAAAAGCCATCGCACAAACCAACAGAACGCTGACGCACGAGAATAAAATCGAGACCATTTTCTTGTTGACCTCGGCCGGTAAATCTTTCATCAGCAGCAGCATCGTTCGGGAAATCATCAGCTTTGGCGGAGAATACGAAATCTTGGTGCCCGAAGCCGTACGGGTTAAAATTTAACACAGACCTTGATCCACGAGAATTTCACACTGCTCATAGAGATATTGGGGACGATTGCATTTGCCATGTCCGGCTCTTTTGCGGCCATGCAGCGCCGGCTCGACCCTTTTGGTGTGCTCATTATCGCGTTTGTCACTTCCGTGGGCGGCGGTACCGTCCGGGATTTGCTGTTGGGCGTACCGGTTTTCTGGATGCGTGATCTGGTGATTTGTCTCGTGATTTTTTTAACGGCGGTTTTGGCCATGATCTTTAAATCGGTCGAGAAGAACTTCCGTGTAACCTTGTTCATTTTTGACAGTTTTGGTCTCGGGCTGTTTACCATTGTGGGCGTGCAGAAAGGCATCACCGCAGATTTGCATCCTATTATCTGTGTCACGCTGGGCACCATCACCGGCTGCTTCGGTGGGATTATCCGCGACATTTTGCTGAACCGCATCCCTTTGATTTTCAGAAAAGAAATCTATGCTACGGCCTGTATCGCGGGCGGTACGCTTTTCCTTTTGCTGGTGGCGTACACCAACCTCGGTTATGTTTTTATACAGATCAGCACCATACTGTTGATTGTTTTGATCCGAACTTTGGCCGTGCGCTTTCATTGGGAAATCCCCAAATTCTACGACCGGCGGTCTGACAACGAGGAACTCTGAGAACAAAAAAATCGGCGCGTGCCGATTTTTTGTTTAGAAATATTTGCCCCGTTGGCGCATGTGCGGATTATGCATGTGCTTTTGCATGGTGGGCATTTTTAATTGATCGCGCATCATTTTGATTTGGTCGGTCATCATTCCTGCGCTGTCCAACCTTTTCGCTTCCTCCAACAGGCGTTGTGCTTCTTGCTTCCTGCCACGCGACAGGGCCGCCACTGCCAGATTCATGGTAGCCAATGCGCGGTCGTGTTTCATGTTCAGACCGTACTCCAATGCTTTTTTCATGTAAGGCTCTATCTTGGCGGGCTGCTCCTGAGACAAGGTCAACCCCTGGATATAATGAAAATAGCCGTACTGACTTTTGTGCAATTGCTTGGGGTAGTCGGTTATCTTTGAAAGCCATTTTGCCGCTTTATCGAAGTTCTGCTTGCGGAGTTGGTAAAATGCCAACAGAATATATTCGTTCTTGAAAAACAGAAATACAGGGATGGCGGTCAGAATAACGACAACGATGCCCCAGCCGATATGCCGGTTGAACATCAGATAGATGCCGAATGCCAGCATCAGCGCCGCTATTACAAATTTTATATACTTGTTCATCAGGTTAAAAAATAATTTGCAAAGTTATGCTTTTTCGGCGGCTGTCCGCTCGTAGCGTTGGAAGCAATATCTGTACGGGTTTTTATCGTCGGCATCGTGGCATTCTTCGCTCACCATTTTCCATTCTCCTTCGGGCAGTTCGGGGAAAAATGTGTCGGCTTGCACATCGGCTTCAATCCGTGTGAACTCTACCGCATCTGCCAACGGCAGGGTTTGTTTGAAAATTTCGCCACCGCCGATAACCATTACATTTTCATCGATCTTCTTGGCGTGCTTCAAAGCTTCTTTCAATGAGTTGACGATAAGGACGCCTTCTTCAAACCAATTGCTGTTGCGCGTCACCACAATGTTGGTTCTGCCGGGCAAAGCCTTGCCGATGGCTTTGTAGGTCTTGCTGCCCATCACAATAGGATGACCTGTGGTAACCCGACGAAAATGCCTGAGGTCTGCCGGCATGTGCCACGGCATCTCATTGTCTTTACCGATTCCGTTCTTTCTGTCGGCCGCTACCACCAGTGTAATCATTTCTTTCAGAG
Organism: Chryseobacterium sp.; assembly: GCA_003852805.1. Lineage (GTDB taxonomy): Bacteria > Bacteroidota > Bacteroidia > Flavobacteriales > Weeksellaceae > Elizabethkingia. The sequence goes on along the minus strand of RDDY01000001.1, from coordinate 1,134 downwards.
ATTGTTTAACAACTCACAAAATTAGCATAAATATTGTATTTTGGTACCGCCTAAATTTTACTTAAAACAAGAAAATCATGAGAAATAAAGGGTGTATCAGCGCGCTGGTGGTGGCCGCAGTATTGGTCGGGATTGTATTGATTGCTGCCTTCTGGGGTGTCGGCAAATACAACACATTGGTACAGAAGGACCAAGAGGTGCAAAGCAAATGGTCCAACATAGAGACCGTGTACCAAAAGAGAGCAAACCTGATCCCCAACTTGGAGCGCACGGTACGCAGTTATACCCAATTTGAGCGCGGCACGCTGAAAGATGTGGTGGAAGCCCGCGCAAAGGCTACATCCATCAATGTGGACCCTACCAACATGACGGCCGAAGATATGGCAAGATTCCAGCAAGCGCAGGGGCAACTGACCGGGGCGTTGAGTCGCTTGATGGCTGTGGTAGAAAATTATCCGAACCTGAAAGCCGATCAGCAGTACCTGAATTTCCAGCGTGAATACACGGCAATAGAAAACAGCATCCGCTCCGAAACCGTTTACTATAACGATGCGGCGAAAGACTTCAACACCTACCGCAACCGTGTGCCGAACAATATATTGGCCGGCATAACCAACTTTAAGGAGAAACCTTACTTCCGTGCGGAGGCCGGCGCGGAGAGAGCTCCGGATGTGTTTACCGAAGAGTAACAAACCATGGTCGAAAGGTATCTGAACGATGCGCAGATGGCCGCATTGGTAGAGACGATAGAAGCCGCCGAAGAATTGTCTACCGGTGAAATCCGCGTCCACATAGATTCTGCAACAGAGGGCAATATGGCACAGGCGGCGGTGGAGGTTTTCAGACGACTGCAAATGGACAAGACCGCAGAGAGAAACGGAGTATTGTTTCACGTAAACTTCAATCTGCGCTACCTGACGATCATCGGTAACGGGGAAATGCCGCTTTAGCTCTGCACCGGTTTTTACCACGGCATTTCTCAGTCCCTCGAAATAAAATCCTTTTGCGAAGGCGTTGGTGGTTTCATCGTGCAGTTTGTCCCAGAAGTTCTGAGAAACCGCTCGGTTGATTCCTTCGTCACCGATGATCGTCAGGTAGCGCAGATTGAAGTTTACGTGAAACAATACTCCGTTT
>RDDY01000075.1 GCA_003852805.1 Chryseobacterium sp. | reverse complement strand
ATTTTGGATGCGTCGGACATGATTGATGTCGCCGATGACGTACAAATCATCGATCATCTTGATGTCGGTTTTGTAGATGCCCGCCACCTCAAATTTCCTATACAGCGGCTTTTGGTTTTCTTTGGAGAAAATAGCCACAATAGAATCTTTGGACTTCAAATGTAGATCGGAAGCAATCTTGGCCGAGATGATTATCTTGTTGTTGTAACCATCCTCATTATAATCGGGCACGGTGCCTTCCACAATGAATTTCCGAAAACGCTCGCGGTCGAAATCTTTGCCGACACCTTTCAGAATGATCCCGTCAAAATTATCCGCATTGCGCAGGATGCCGCTTACCGTGGCGAAACTCTGCACGCGGTCTACACCTTTCAGTTTCCGCAGTTGCTCCTCGCGCAGTTCGTCTGCATCGAGAACCGAAGTGTTGTATGAGTTGTTGGATCGTGTAGACTTCACCGTTATGTGTCCCGTGAAATCAGCCAGCCTTTCCTTTATCGCCTTTTTGGAACCGACCCCTGTGGAGATGGTGATGAGTGAAACAATAATCCCCAACGCCACCGAGATTCGGCCGATGAAGACAATAATCTGTGAGAGGTTATTTTTGTTATCTTTGGAAAAAGCAATTTTTCTTGAATAATATAGCGGGAACTTCAATTCCGATGACTTTAAACGTCAAAATTAAATATTTACTTCTTCTCTGCCTAATCTATTTTGGAACGGCTACGGTACAGGCGCAAACAACGGCAGGAGCGGATTTCCGCACCGGTGCCGACCGTCCCGAGATTTATTTGCCGTTGCTGCAAGGCAAGAGTGTTTCCGTGGTTACCAACCAAACAGGCTTGTTGGCCGACGGTACTCATTTGGTGGATTTTCTATTGAAAAACAAAATACACATCAAAAGCATTTTTGCGCCGGAGCACGGTTTTCGCGGAAATGCAGATGCCGGAGAACATGTGAAAAACGGAACCGACGCGCGTACGGGTTTGCCGATCGTGTCTCTTTACGGAAACAACCAAAAACCCTCTGCTGCGCAATTGGCGGGCACAGATGTTATCTTGTTCGATATTCAGGATGTGGGCGTACGGTTCTACACTTATATCTCTACACTCACCTTGGTGATGGAGGCCGCCGCCGAGAACGGCAAAGAAGTCGTTGTCTTGGACCGCCCCAACCCGCACGACGGCTATATCGATGGTCCTGTGCTCGATGCCCGCTTCACCTCTTTTGTCGGTATGCACCGCGTGCCTGTGGTCTACGGCTTGACCATTGGCGAATACGGCAAAATGGTAAACGGTGAAAAATGGTTGAAAAACGGTGTCCATGCCCGATACACCTTGGTGCCGATGAAAGATTATCACAAGAAACAACGATACGGCATGCAGGAAAGACCATCGCCAAACTTGCCGAACGACAAATCCATCAATCTCTATCCGAGTCTGTGTTTCTTTGAGGGGACAAATGTCTCGGTGGGGCGCGGTACCAATGCACCTTTCCAAATGTACGGCTCTCCGTCTACACCGAAGCTGCCGTTTGCCTTTACGCCGAAACCGAATTACGGTGCGAAAAACCCGCCGTTTAACGGGCAGCTATGCTACGGCGAGGATTTGAGAGAATACCCCGAAGACCTGCGCCGGCTGGACCTGCAATGGCTGCTGCGCGCTTACCAAAACTACAACAATCCGAAAGAGGGTTTCTTTTTAAAGAATCTGTTTTTTGATAAACTGGCGGGAACGGATGTCTTGCGCAAGCAGATTATTGCGGGGAAAACCGAAGCCGAGATACGCAAATCTTGGCAATCGGACTTGGCGCAGTTTGAAAAAGTGCGCGAGCGTTACCGCATCTACCCCGACTGATCAATCGAAGTTTTGGAAACGGTCATCGTTCTTGCCGCGACTGTAAATCCACAACCCGATGCCCAAGCCCACAGCACCCGCGAACCCCGTCATCAAAGCGCGTTCTAATCTGTCGGGTGCGTCGCCGTTACCGATATAATTCATCAGGAAAACCACCACAAAAGTTATGGCGAGGATTATGTATAATTTCGGACTCTTTAGATTCATAAGTTCTTCAGTTTGTAAGTCAGCATAATGCCACCGCGGTACGGCAGCCATTCGCCGCTTTTGTTAAAGCCGATGGCTTTGTCTAATTTGTAACGACCGCCGTCGTCCAGATAATAGCTGTGGTATTGTCCTTGCAAGTTTCCGCCGCCCAAGAAGAAATCCAACCCCAAACGATCTGTGAGATCCATCTGATAGCCGACCACAGCTCCTGCCATATAGATAAAGCCTTTTTGGTAAACAGCTTGGTTCCAATAGTTCCACTTGGTAGCACGCAATACGCCGCCGCCCAAATGCGCACCGAAGTACAAACCCTGAAACGCCGAACGCAGATAATAACGCCCCTCGACAAAGGCTGTCCCAAACAACATCGGCCGACCGTGAAAAGACCACCAAGGCGATAACATGGCATCTGCCTGTAACGTATAGTTCGGGCTCAGTTGAAGCTCTTCGCCCACATTTACCACAGCAAACGGCAATGCGGCCAGATTGGCCTTCAGGCGCACTTGCGCTTTCCCGACTATTGAACCAAAAATAAATATCGCCAAGGCTAATTTATTCATAATACTTTATCTATCAAATAAAACAGCCGAACAAACTGTTCGGCTGTTTATCTCTTTTTATTTCAAACTGTCCAGCAGTTTCTGTGTGTCCTCGTAATCGTCGCCGGCGGCTTTTGCCAAGGCCACGCTTTTCTCCGCCCAGATTCGGGCATTTTTCTTATCTCCTAATTTGTTGTAGAGATTGGCCAAGGTATCGGTGTTGGCGTAGCTCTCCTCCTTTCTCACAGATTCCTGCGCCCAAGCCACTGCTTTCGTCAGGGCGGCCTTGTCATCGGCATTTTCAAAGAATCTCCACGCCGCTTCATTCAGCTCTACCGCGCTGAAGCTTGCCGCATTATCATAATATTGGAGAGCCAACGGCTTGTACTGCGCAAAGTCGCGACCGAACACTCTCATCTTTGCTTTCAACAATGCTTGCTTGGCTTCGGCAGCGGGAACAAACCGCTCCATCTCGGCCAAAAACAATGCATCGTTAAATTGTTTCGTCTCGCGGTTGTATGCCTTGTTCAGAACGGCGTTCATTTGCAACTCCCGATCTATTGCGCTGTAATTGGCATCGGCAATTACTTGGGTAATGGCCTCACGATTGTCCACAAAAACTTTATATAGCGGGTCTTCAGAACTCTTCACGCTGCCGAGCAACAACGCAATCTCTTCCCGACTGTAGTTTTTGTCTTTCTTTGTATTGAAATAGCGCTGAGAAATCTGCTGAAATAATGCAGGATCCGTGTAAACCGTGCGCATGGCAAGGTCCATCAAAAACGCAGGGTTTTTCTCACCGGCTTCAAACTTTTTTACAAGGACGCTCAGCTGCTTTGAAGGATCGATTGCGTCTTTGCCTGCCTGAATAAAATCGTCTGCCTCAAAATAGCCCAGAGCGCGGTGTATCAGTTCTCCGTCGCCGTTGATGAACAAGTAAGACGGATAAGCGCGCACTTCATACTGTTTTGCGATGTCCACGCCTTCTCCTTTTTCCATGTCGATTTTGGAGTTGATGAAATTCGCGTTATAAAACTGCCCGACCTTGTCTTGGGTAAATGTGTTTTTAGCCATCAGCTTGCACGGACCGCACCATGTGGTATAGGCGTCCATGAAGATGAGTTTGTTCTCTTTTTTAGCTTTGGCTTTTAGTGCGGCAAAGTTGCCTTCTTCAAACTTGATTCCTTGACCAAACGCCAATGCACCTGCCGTCAGAAGACCCACACTGAATATTTTTACGAATTTCATTGTACAATTTTTAAAGCGGAACGAATATAGTTTTTTTTGACGGACCGCAAAACAAAAAGCCGATGAACATTCATCGGCTTTCAGTGGTCTCTCCAGGAATCGAACCAGGGACACATGGATTTTCAATCCATTGCTCTACCAACTGAGCTAAGAGACCGTCTCGTTGATTAAAGTGCTGCAAAAGTACAGTCTTTTTATATACGCCGCAAGCATTTACGCAACAATTTTTCGCAGTACAGGCAATCCTATTGATTATCAGCATCTTTTTTTTCACCACCGTCTGCATAGAATTTGCTCAACTCTTCCAAAACCGGCTTAACGGTGCTTTCGGGGATATCGCTGATGCGGATGTACATCAAGCCGTCGATCGCATCATTGAAGTTGGGGTCAACGTTAAAGGCTATTACCTTGGCGTTCTGTTTTATGTATTTTTTGATGAGAACGGGCATTCTCATTTCGGGCTCCAAGTCATCGATGAGTTTGTCAAACTTATTCAGATCTGCATCCAGACCCTCGAAAAACAGATGACGATCTCGTTCGCGGAGCTTCACCTTAAACTCATGGCGCGGGTGTACATACTGCGCCACTACAGGATCATAATAGTGCGAGCGCATGAACTCGATCATGAGACTCTTGCTGAAATTGGAAAACTTGTTACTGATGCTGACGCCGCCCATCAAGAATTTATGTTCTGAATTGCGTAGGCAAACGTGAACAATCCCGCGCCAAAGCAAGAACAACGGCAAAGGTTTTTGCTGGTATTCACTGAGCACATAAGCCCTACCCATCTCTATAACTTTGCGGAAGAACGGATGCAACTCAGGATCGAAATCAAACAGTGAGCTGGTGTAAAATCCTTTGACCCCGAACTTCTTCATCACCTCGGCACCCAATGCCATACGGTAGGCACCCACCAGCTTGTTCGCAGCTTTGTCCCAGAGAAATAAGTGGTGGTAATGGTTGTCGTATTCGTCGATGTCAAAAGGCAGATTGGTTCCTTCGCCCACTTCGCGAAAGGTAATCTCGCGCTGTCTGCCGATCTCGCGGATGATGTTCGGAATCTCGGGTGCCTTAGAAAAAAACACCTCGTAGTCTCCGTTGGAAAACAGCATTCCGCCTTTCGCTTTCAATTGCTCGATCTCCGACACCAAGTCTTCCGTCGGCGTTTCAGAAATAATATTCTGAACAACGTGGGCACCGCTGCGGATCGGGAACTTTAACGTAAGATTTGGCAGTTTTAATTTCTCGGTTAGAGATTTGCGCCTCTCGTAATAAGATTGCAGCATATAAACCCTGTTGCGCAGGAACTCGCCCAGCTCTGCGGGAGACTCGCACTCTTCCTGCACCTTCGGTAATACCGGACGGCCGATGCGTATTCTGATGGGCGCATCGCGCTTGCGCATCATCTCTGACGGCAACAGCAATGTTTGCAGATCGGGATGCAGCTTTGCCATGTTATAAAAAAGACGGCTGTTGCGCGCATGGAAATACATGGGCACCACGGGCACGCCTGCTTTTTTTATCATCTTAAGGATCGGCCGTTCCCAGTCTTTATCGCGGATTTCATTATCGTCATTGTTCTTGTTGGACACTTCGCCTGCCGGAAAGACGCCGAAGCAGCCGCCGTCCAGAATATGCTTGTAAGCCACCCGCATTCCGCCAACGCTACTGTAGGCTTCCCTGCGTCCCTCAAACGGATTGACGGGAATCACATACGGCTCCAGCGGTTTTATTTTTGACAACAAGAAGTTTCCCATTACCTTGAAATCGGGTCTGATCTCGGAGATGATTTTCACCATCAAAATGCCGTCGATAGCGCCCAGCGGATGATTCGCCACCACGATGAAAGGGCCTGTCTTCGGGATCTTGGCCAAGTCTTCTGCAAAGACCACATACTTCAGTTCCAGCTCGCGGACATAAGCATCGAAGAACTCGGTTCCGTGCAAATCTTTCAGTCGGTCATACAGCCGATTGAGTTGATTGATTCGAGTGGCGCGCATAATGCCGGCCGCGGCGGGATGTCTCAAAACGCCCGCACGGGTAAGCCCCGCTGCTTGGATCAGATCATTCTTGCTAATTAAACTCATACCGGGATATTATTGGATAACCATCTGCAATGTAGATGCAGCAATTTGCTCTATTAAAACGTTCCTGCCTTTGTAGTACTTTTCCGTGTTCACAGATTGCACGTGTCTGACGGTAAACAACGATACGTCTGCCGTGTGTTCTGTTTTGAATTTCGCTTGCAACGCGGTTACAAGCTTTTCGATATTGCCGAATTTATCTTCGAGACAGAGAGCCAGTGAGATGGCGGAATTCTGCATCAGAGTGATTTTGATTTTCTGCCGGGACAATTCGCCGAAGATAAAGCTCAAATGATCTTCCGCAATGAAAGAGAAATC
>RDDY01000079.1 GCA_003852805.1 Chryseobacterium sp. | reverse complement strand
ACCTCGTGGCGGTTTCCGTCATCACCTATGTATTTGAAGATTCGATAACCCGGCATTTCATCCAACTCGGTAACAACTTTTGCAAGGCGGTGATCCGTTACATGCCGTTCTTGGTCCTTGCCCGATTTGCCGCGGTATGAAAAAATAAGTTCGTCGCCATCGATTTCAAGATGACGACTGCGCAGGGTGGTCAGTCCATAGCTTTTGTTCTCTTCGGTATATTTGGGACTGCCGGGCCGAAAGTAGGCGTGATCCATGAGGCGAACCATGCATGCCAAGACCTTTTCCCTGCACATTTTCCGTTTCCTTAGATGTTGACCGGTAACGCGACGCATCGGCTCCAAGCGTTCGGCAAACAGTAGGATTCTGTCGAATTTGTTTTGGTTTCTCCGCTCTCGGTAGTCGGGGTGGTAGATGTACTGTTTTCTGCCTTTGTTGTCGCGGCCGGTGGCCAAGAGGTCGGCGTCTCGGTCTTCACTGATTTGTACCTCGGTCCACGCCGGCGGAATGGCGAGCGACTTGATCCAGTCTTTTGTCTCTTTGTCTTTTATCGTTCTGCCGCTGTCATCCTTGTACATGAAGCCTTTGCCGCAACCTTTTCTATAATACATACAAATAGTGTGATGCTTCCAGCCTTGCAAGCAATATACCGGCAATAAAAAACGGCGGAAATATTTCCGCCGCTATTTGCAATTAAGCTTTATTTCTCAATATGTCTCTGATTTCCGCCAATAGCAGTTCCTCTTTGGTTGGCTCTGCGGCGGCGGGCGCTTGCTCTTCCTCTTTTTTCTTTCTGAATGATAATCTGTTGATTCCTTTGATCATGATGAACAGCACAAATGCAATGCAAAGGAAGTTGATGACGGCAGCCAAGAAATTACCATAGGTGACGCCGTTCCAAGCGAGTTTTTGGATATGTTCCACATTGGCAGCTTTCAGTGCCGGATTCAGCAGTAAGGGAGTAATCACATCTTCGACAAAAGAGTTTACAATGTTTCCAAACGCCTGACCGATGATTACGGCGACTGCCAGTTCTACCACATTTCCTTTTAAGGCGAATTCTTTAAATTCCTGTAAAAAAGCCATAAGTTATATTATTGAGGTTGCCGTCCAAATATAGAAAAATCTACGCTTTTACTCTATTCTTTGTTGAATAAAGCATAATAACCGCGCCGGCGACCATAAACGGAATACTCAGGATTTGTCCGGTGTTCAATCCTGCGAAGGTGATGAACTCATTGCCCTGAGGTTCTTTGAAGAATTCTACTACGAAGCGAATCAACCACAGAATGAGGAAGAACAAGCCGAACAGCCATCCTTGTTGGTATTTCTTGTCGGTCTTGTTGTACAGGATCCACAGCAGAATAAACAAGCATACATAGCCGAAAGCCTCAAACAATTGGGTAGGATAGCGCGGAACAATCGGTCCGTATTCCAAACTTTGTTGCGGAAACAAGACCGCAAATGGTGAGCCTTCGGGTGTCGGCTTGCCCACAATTTCGGAGTTGAAAAAGTTGCCGATGCGAACAAACGCTCCACCCAGCGAAACCACGATCCCGATGCGGTCATACACCCAAAACGGATTCTTCTTGATGATTTTCAAGCTGTAGTACAAAGTGGTAAATATCAACGCAATGGTGGCGCCGTGGCTGGCCAAACCCGCGAAGCCTGTAAATTCCAGCTCGGGTTTGGTGCGGATGGGCAGGAAAACCGACCAAAAATCTTCGCGGAAAAGTTCGGGTTGATAAAAAATAACATGACCCAAGCGCGCGCCCAAAATGGTGCCGACCAAGGTCCAAATAAACAGAGGCTCCACCAGTTTCTCGTCCACGCCGTCTTTTCGGTAGATCACGGTCATCAGATAATAGCCGAGACCAAACGCCAGCATGAACATCAGGCTGTAATAGTGGAGGGTAACGGGACCAAGGTTTATCCCCGTGGATGGATCCCAGACAAAAGTCAGAAAGTGAGACATCTATTTATTTTATTTAATTTTTTGGTGGAACCGGGTCGTAGCCGTGCGAGCCCCAAGGATGGCAACGCCCGATGCGCTTCAGACCAAGAAGCAGCCCTTTCAGCGGACCGTGGATGTGCAAAGCTTCCAGCATGTAATGTGAGCAGGTAGGCGTGTACCGACAATTGCTGCCCAACCACGGCGAAATGGCGTGCTGATAAAACTTTATCAACAAAACCATCGGGAAAATCAGCATTTTTCTCAGCCAAGCATGGAGGTTGCTCATAGCTGCAAAAATAGATGAATTTTTATAAATTTGGTTCGCAACGCTTATGCGGCGCTTAAGTTTATAAACATTGGCAAATAAAAACATACCGCTGGCCGAACAGCTCCGGCCCAAAACTTTGGACGAGGTGATCGGCCAGGAACACTTGACGGGGAAAAACGGACCCATCCGCCGAATGCTGGAAAACGATACGCTCAATTCACTGATTTTCTGGGGACCGCCGGGAACGGGCAAAACTACTTTGGCCGAGATTATCTCCGAACAGTCGGGGAGGAAGTTCTATCGGTTGTCTGCCGTATCGTCGGGCGTCAAAGATGTTAGGGAAGTGATAGAGGAATCTAAAAAGCAGAATCTGTTTTCGGGCAAAAGTCCGATTCTTTTCATCGATGAGATTCACCGTTTCAACAAATCTCAACAAGACTCGCTGTTGCACGCGGTGGAAAAAGGCTGGATTGTCCTGATCGGCGCCACCACAGAGAACCCGAGTTTTGAGGTGGTTTCGGCGTTGCTGTCGCGGTCGCAAGTCTATGTGTTGAAAGCGTTGGATTATGCGCAGTTGGAAAGCTTGGCCAATACGGCTGTGGACGCTTTCAACAAAATTCATCACAAGAATTTCTCGCTCAAAGAAAAACAAGCCTTTATTCAATACTCAGGCGGCGATGCCAGAAAACTCATCAACTCGATAGAAATTGTTCTCAGTCAATACTTGAAGGGTGACAAAACAGAAATCAACAATGACGATATCCTTGCGGTTTTGCAGGAAAACATGGCGCTCTACGACAAAAACGGCGAGCAGCATTACGACATTATTTCGGCCTTTATAAAGTCTATTCGCGGCTCAGATCCGAATGCGGCCGTTTATTGGCTGGCAAGAATGCTGGTGGGTGGCGAGAATATTAAGTTCATCGCGCGCCGCCTCGTGATTTTGGCATCGGAGGATATTGGTTTGGCAAATCCCAATGCGTTGCTTATGGCCAACAATTGCTTCCAAGCCGTCAATGTAATCGGCAATCCCGAAGCGCGGATTATCCTGAGTGAAACCGCCGTCTATCTTGCTGTTTCTCCGAAGAGCAATTCTACGTACGCCGCGATAAACGAGGCGATGGCTTTCGTCAAGAAAACAGGAAATCTGCCCGTGCCGTTGCATTTGCGCAACGCGCACACCAAGCTGATGAAGGATTTGGATTATGGCAAAGATTACCGCTACGCACATTCCTACGAAGGGAACTTTGTGAATACCGAGTTCCTGCCCGACGATATTTCGGGAACCAAATTCTACGAACCCGGTACCAATTCCACCGAAAATAAAATCAGAGAACAGTTGAAAAAACAGTGGGGCGATAAATATGATTAATGTCATGAATTGCACGCTCGCTGTATGAGTTTACAGCAGAATACTTAGTATTGTAAAAACAAACAATCAAGTATTATGCGAAAATTTCTACTGTCTGCCGGGCTTCTTTTTTCCGGTTTCATCTTCTCACAGATCACCATCGGCAATGACGTAAGTTCGGCGTACGCACCGATCTACCCGTACCAAAATAACGGTTACACCCAAAGTTTCTATTCCAAAGCTGCCATCGGAGCGTCGGGCACCATTACCGGTCTTGTTTACGAGATGAAAGCCGGGTCTGCCATTGCCAATTCAGATGTGGTGGATGTGTTTGTGGGAATGACCGACAAAGTCGTTGCCGGAAACGGTTCGGATTGGGTACCCGTCGCCGAACTGACGAAAGTTTATTCCGGAAAGATTACGCTTGTAAACAATAAAGTAACCATAGAATTCACCACGCCGTTCGTGTACGACAATGCAAAGAATCTTGTTATTGCGGTGGATGAGAATAAAGCCGGGTATGATTCATCTGCATCAAGATTCTTGGGTACGCAGGCACAGAACGGAGCCGTGATTTACAAAGGCTCATTGACAAACGGCACCAACATAGACCCTTCCAATCCCGGTGTCGGAACTTTGAACAACATCCTTCCGAACGTTACCCTTCTTGGCTTGAATCTACCGACAGGTGCACCTGTGTGTTCTACGGTAACAACACCTGCCGACGGTGCCGTTAACCAAATCTTCTTACCGAAAATCGTCTATTCCGCTTCGGCCGGCGCTACCAAGTATTATGTGTCCGTGGGAACCAGTCCGGGTGGAACGGATGTAGTCAACCGCTACGATAACGGCAACCAGCTCGACTATTATTTTGTGTATGAATTGGAACCGGAAACTACTTATTACGTAACCGTTACACCCGCCAATGAGCACGGTGAAGCATCCGCTTGTCAATCGACATCCTTCACCACAGGCACGCCCGTGGCAAACGACAATTGCTCAACGGCTGAAGTGGTAACGCTGCCGTACAACAAGAACATTGACGGTGCTTTCGCCAGCGATTCTGAAGGACCCGCAAGTTGCAACGGCGAACCCAAAATGAATGACGGCCTGTGGTACGAAGTAACCGGCACAGGCGGAAACCTCACGATCAAAGTGACGCCGACGTCTTTTTGGGATCCTGCAATCATGGTCAAAGAAGGCACTTGTGATGCCGCGGCCTGCTTGGCGTTTGTCAACGCTGCAAGTTATCAGCAGGCCGAGACGGTTGTTATCTCCAACTCGGTGCCGGGCAAAAAATACTATGTAAATGTGGGTGCTGCGAGCATAATTGACTTTACGGAAGGTAAATTCACGCTCGATATTTCCGATGACGGAACACTGTCAACAAATGACCTTAACAAGAAATCAGAGATTCTTGCCGTTTATCCGAATCCGGTAAAAGAGATACTTTACATCAACAATGCAAAGTCCGGAAACTCATATGAAATTGTTGATCTAAGCGGCAGAAAAATTCAGAGCGCTAAATACAACGACGGTGTAAATGTAACGAAACTGCAAAGAGGTATCTATCTCATCAAGCTCGGAGGGCAAACCTTGAAATTTATCAAGGAATAAATTCTTGCAACAATAACGATAAAGACCGCGGAACCATCCGCGGTCTTCTTTTTATTCGATCCTACTTGTTATTATTTCATCGATGATTTCGGGTTCCAACAAGGTCGACGTATCACCGAAACCGGTAAAATCGCCCTCCGCAATTTTCCGCAAGATCCGCCGCATAATTTTCCCCGAGCGGGTTTTCGGCAAGGCGGAAACAAATTGAATTTTGTCTAACTTAGCAATGGGCCCGACACTTTCGGAGATGATTTGGTTGATTTCTTTTCGCACGTTTTCTAAATCGCGCTTGGCGCTTTCTTTTAGAATGACAAAGCCGTACAGCGCATTTCCCTTAATATCGTGTGGGTAACCCACGATGGCAGATTCGGCAACAGCGGGGTGTAGGCCGATGCTGTCTTCAATGGGCGCAGTGCCCAGATTGTGACCCGAGACAATGACCACATCATCCACGCGACCCGTGATTCGGTAATAACCGACCTCGTCTCTCAGCGCGCCATCACCTGTGAAATACTTGCCCGGAAACGCGGTGAAATAGGTCTCTTTATAACGACGGTGGTCGGCCCAAATGGTTCGCGCTATTCCGGGCCACGGATAACGGATGCAGAGATTGCCGTCTTTTTGATTTCCGGTTATCTCGTTGCGTTTTTCGTCCATCAATACCGGCTGAATCCCGGGCAACGGCAGCGTGGCATAGGTTGGCTTTGTGGGCGTGACGAACGGAATGGGCGATATCAGAATGCCGCCCGTCTCGGTCTGCCACCAAGTATCGACAATCGGGCAGCGGCGTTTCCCGACATGGTCGTTGTACCAATGCCAAGCTTCGTCATTTATCGGTTCGCCCACAGAACCGATGACTTTGAGAGAACTCAAATCATGTTTATCTACCCACTCATAACCTTCTTTTGCCAGAGCGCGGATGGCGGTGGGCGCAGTGTAAAACTGCGTCACTTTGTATTTATCGATGACTTGCCAAAAGCGGTCGGGTTCGGGGTAAGACGGTACGCCTTCAAAGATGACTGTGGTGGCGCCGTTCAATAGAGGGCCGTACAAAATGTAAGAATGT
>RDDY01000109.1 GCA_003852805.1 Chryseobacterium sp. | reverse complement strand
AGGATCACCCGTCCGACGCGTTGGTACCTAAATTCTATTTGCTTTGGGCTTTCAACACCGGCAAAACAGCAGGGAAAGAGGTGATGATTCTGCAGCTGGAACAGATTGCTCTCAACTATCCGAAAACAAATGAAGGCATCCGTGCAAAGGAAATGCTGCAATACCTGAAAAGCGAATTGCAGATGGAAATGACGGACGAGAGCGGAAACAAGATCACCACCCCCGGAACCGCAACCGCACCGATCAACGAGTCTCCGGCGGACGATTCTGCCACAATGCCCGTGGGACCGCCCACGCGGATGCGACCGTTAGACAATAACCAAAAAGTCAAGGATCAACAAAACCTCAAGAACGAGGCACCGAACCAACCGCCGTCAATCGACAGCCGTCGTCGTGCAACAGAAAGCGTAATACGCTGAGAAGAATTTATTGCTTTTTTATACCGTGGAAATCTTTGAGGTAGAACGGCTCAAAGTAAGCGATGTCTTCAAAGCTACCCGCTTTTGCCTTTTCCGAAGCACGGCGCAAAAGATAACGGGCGCTCGGGTAAGCGCCGGATTTATAATCGGCTTTCGGCAGTTGTAGAATCTCTTGGGATTTCTTTGCACCGTCGCCCACAATCAAGATTTTTTGTTCTGCAAATTCCGCCAAGCCGGTTTCGTCCAAGATCAACGCTTGAGACGGTTGTACTGAATCACCCGATTTGCCATCATAAACGGCTGTATAAACCTCCATTCTCCTCGCATCGATCATCGGGATAATCAGATCGTATTCCATACCTAAAAACGGCTCTACAAGCGTATCCATGGAATTGATGGCGATCAGCGGAACATTTAACGCAAAACAGAAACCTTTGGCTGCCGCAGCGCCGATGCGCAAACCGGTGTAAGAACCGGGGCCCATCCCCAGCGAGATGCACTCAATATCGGACAATTTCAGTTCGGCGCCTTCCAACGCCCATTGTACAAACTTGTGCAGGTTTTCCGACTGTTTGTAATTCTCGGAATATTCTTCGCAAAGGCAAAGCAGTTCGTCTCCTTCGGAGACGGCCACAGAACAGTTTTTGGAAGAGGTTTCCAGGTGCAGGATTTTCATAACCGCAAATTTACGACTCTCGGCGGTAAACCGTGGTGGGAGAGCTTTGGGCTTTCGGGTAAACGGTTACGTCGGCAATGGTCACATGCTCGGGTGCGGAAACGGCGTAGGCAATGATATCGGCAATATCCTCGGATTTCAAAGCTTGATAGCCTTGGTAAACGCTTGCGGCGCGCGCTGCATCGCCCTTGAAACGGACCAGCGAGAAATTGGTTTCCACCAATCCCGGGCGAATGTTGGTTACTTTGACGCCGAACTCGGTAAGCTCCAATCGCATGCCTTCTGAGATGCCGTCCACGGCTTTTTTGGTGGCGCTGTACACCACGCCGTTTACGTAGGATTGCAGTGCCGCCACCGAACTGATGTTGATGATGTGGCCGTTGCCTCGCTGTTTCATCTGCGGAATGATCTCTGACGACACATACAGCAGCCCTTTTACGTTGCTGTCGATCATTGCGTCCCAGTCCGGCGTTTTACAGTCGCTCAACGGATCCAAGCCGTGCGCATTTCCCGCATTGTTGATCAGGATATCCACGGTCTGCCAATCGGCAGATAAGCTTGAAATCGCGTCTGCGACTTGCTTTTGGTTTTGAACATCAAAACAGAGCGTGATTACCTCGACTTTTTCCGTCAGTTCCGCACGCAATTCTTCCAGTTTATCAGCCCTTCGTCCGCAGAGTATCAAACGGTAATTTTCTTCTGCCAGTCGTTCTGCCGTTGCTTTGCCAATGCCGGATGTGGCACCTGTTATCAATACTGTTCTCATAAAATTCAATGGGCGTCAATGCTTTCAAATGCATTTTCCAAATGGGTGATGAGTAAATCTTTGCCTTCTTTCAAAACACTGATGACATCAAAACGCACTTCGACTTCCTCACCTATGTTTTCTTGAATAAATGCATCGGCCGCCGTTACCAGCAATCTGATTTTCTTCTTGGTTACGGACTCCTCGGGCGTGGCAACAAATGCGTTGGCACGCGCTTTCACCTCTGCAATCACAATGCACTTCCCGGCGCGAGCAATGATATCTATTTCGGCTTTCTGCCAATACCAGTTGCGCGCGAGGATACGGTAGCCTTTTTCTTTTAAAAACTCTGCCGCTCTTTCTTCGGCCAATTTTCCGAATTCATTGTGTTCTGCCATGACATCAAGTATATTGATACGCCCACCAGATCAGCAATAACTGCAACGGCAAACGCAGAATGGTAAGCCACAGACCGCGCTTTTTGCGGACGTAATATTTGCGCGTCATCTCTATATTGGCCGGGAAAACCGCAATCAGCAGTGCAATGGTTAACCATGCGCCCACGCTTCGTGTGGAAACGGAGAGAAGCAAGAGTCCGCAAATGATTTCTGCGGCGCCACTCAGCAGTACCAAGATTTTATGCCCCGGCAAATATTGCGGCATTATTTTCATGTAAACTCTCGGCTTTGCAAAATGCAAAAGACCCGCGACAATCAGTGATGCAGCCAAGAGGTATCTGAAGAACTCCGGCATTATTCTTTTTTAAATTGCAACGCGGCGCCGTCGCTGCCTATTTTCAACTCTGCCATTGCACCGACGATCAACGGCCTGTTGTCAAAAATATGGCCGTTCGGGAAACCGAAAGCCACGGGAAAATCGTAAGCCTCGATGCGGTGTCGAATGGTTTCGTAAGCTAAGTTATCAAAACTTTCGTCGTAATCAGGATTGGTTTCCTGTTTTTCCATTTGGGTCATGCCACCCACAACCATCGCCGAGATACGGCTGAAAACACCTGTCAGTTCCAGGCTCATCAGCATTCGGTCCAAAGCATAGAAATTCTCGCCGATGTCTTCTATGAACAGAATATTTCCGTCGAAATCAAAAGAGTAGGGCGTACCCAGCAGACTGTAAACAAGCGCAAGGTTTCCGCCGACCAATCTGCCGCGCGCTTCGCCGTTGCGGTTCATGGTATGCGTGCTGATAGAGTAGGAGGGAAGCTCACCGCCCAATATCTTGAAAATACCGTCGTATGATTCTTTCGACACACCGAAAGAAGCGGTCTTTATTGTCTGACCGTGGATGGATGCAAAACCGTTTCTCATCAGCCAACTCTGGAGCACCGTATTGTCTGAATAACCGATGTACCATTTCGGGCGTTGACAAAATCGGTCGAGATTTACGCGTTCAATCAAATGCGCACAACCGTAACCGCCGCGGGAAGCCCAAACGGATGCAAAGTCACCGTCCAGCGCCCATTGCAGGTCGGCAATGCGCTCTTCCTCGGTTCCGGCAAAGGCATAACAAGACGAGTACTTTGTATAAACATGCCGTCCGATGACAGGCTCAAAACCTCGGCTCCGGATCAGTTGCAAGGTATCATCCAACTGTCCGGATTCTACGGCGCCTGCGGGCGAGATAACGGCAATCTTGCTGCCCGGCGGAAGCGCGGAAGGAAACTGTATTTTCATATTAGCTTGATGCGTGCTGCTCGGTTCTGTTGAGTTGTCTGTCGATGGATTTCATCAGCCCGAAGCTTTTCAAAAACAAAACAATACTGAAAGCAATCAGAATATAACCTACGATCTTCCGGACCAAGTTGATGGTATTGTCGGTAATGTTCTTGTGAAAAGATCTCGCCAAGTAAATCTTCAACAAATCTATACTGAAAAAGGTGGCGAGCACAATACTTATGTACAATACAAAGTCAGGTGTAGACGGATAGCGCGATCGTATGGAAATCACCGTAATCAACCAAAACACCACGACGCCGATGTTGACCACATTCAGCAAGAAGCCGTTGAAAAAGGTTCGAACATAATTTCGGCCGATCAGTTTTTCTTCTCCCGCAATGTGCTGTTTGGTCTTGGAAAGCACCATAAAGAAGCCGTAGACCAAGATAATGAACGCCGTGATCCGGTAGAAACTCGGGTGCCGATCGATAATGTTCAGCAAGTCGTGGCTGCTGAAAAAGGCTACGGCAATGCAAAGAACATCGCCTGTCAAAACTCCGAGATCCAATGCCAATGCATGCCGCGTTCCGCGCGATATGCTGGTTTCGATCAGCAGAAAAAACACAGGACCGATCAGTACCAGGCTGATCATAATGCCCAGACCGATGGCGGATAGTATCAGTTCCGGCATGGGGAAAGATTATTCATCTACCAATTTAAAGTCCAACTGTCGGGCAATCAGATTGGCTTTCATAACCTTTATTTGCACCTTGCCGCCCAATTGATAAACCCTGCCGCTCTTGGCACCCACAATGGCGTACTGCCTTGGGTCGAACGAGTAGGAATCGTCGATAAGGTCACGCAGCCGTATCAATCCTTCGGCGCCGTTTTCCGGAATTTCCACATAGATTCCCCAATCGGTAACGCCCGAAATCACGCCGGTAAAGGTTTCGCCGATGTGGTTCTGCATATATTTTACCTGCATGTACTTTATAGAATCGCGCTCGGCATCGGCAGCCAGCTTTTCCATCATACTGCAATGGCGCGTTTTCTCTATGTAATCGTCGGGCTTCGGAGACTTGCCTCCGTCCAAATAATGCTGAAGAAGACGGTGCGCCATAACATCGGGGTAACGGCGGATGGGCGAGGTGAAATGCGTATAATACTCAAACGCCAAGCCGTAATGGCCGATATTGTCTACCGAGTAAACCGCCTTGCTCATACTGCGCATAGCCAGCGATACCACCATTTCCTCTTCCGGTTTTCCTTTTACTTGTTGCAGCAGCTTGTTCATGGACTCAGCAATTTTCTTGCTGTTGGATATATCCATGGAGTAGCCGAACTGCTTTACAAAATCCCGCAATGCTTGAAGCTTTATCGGATCGGGATCGTCGTGTATTCTGTAAACAAAGGTTTGGTCTGTAGGTTGACCGTTTTTCTTGACCGAAACAAATTCCGATACTTTTCGGTTGGCCAGCAGCATAAACTCTTCGATCAGGTGATTCGAATCTTTGCTGATTTTGAAGTAAACGCCTACCGGCTCATTGTTTTCGTTCAGGTTGAAGCGTACTTCGGCACGGTCGAAGGCAATGGCGCCGTCTTTCATCCGTTTGTCCCTGAGAATCTTGGCCAAGCGATCCAGCGTATTGATTTCGTCGGCATAATCGCCTTTGCCTGTTTCTATTCTCTCCTGCGCTTCCTCGTAGGTAAATCGTCGGTCGGACCTGATGACCGTGCGGCCGAACCACTGTTTATGGATTTTCGCTTTTTTATCGATTTCGAAAATGGCGGAAAAACTGTATTTGTCTTCATCGGGCCGCAGTGAGCAGACGTTATTGCTCAGCACCTCGGGAAGCATCGGTACCACGCGGTCTACCAAGTAAATAGAAGTAGCGCGTGAGTAGGCTTCTTCATCCAGCAGGGTCCCGGGCCGTACGTAGTGAGAAACATCTGCAATGTGCACGCCTATTTCTTGGTTTCCGTTGTCCAATTGTCTGATAGACAACGCATCATCAAAGTCTTTTGCGTCACGCGGATCTATGGTAAAAGTGGTTATACCGCGCATATCCAAGCGTTTTTCCACTTCGGCGTCGGTAATGCTTATATCCAACCGCTCGGCTTCAGCTTCCACCTCGGCGGGAAATTCATACGGCAATCCGTACTCGGCAAGAATGGCGTGTATTTCGGTTTCGTGCTCGCCGGGCGTGCCCAGCACTTCTACAATTTCTCCGGTAGGATTTTTGTCGTCATCGTTCCAGCCGGTCATGTGTACCACCACCTTGTCACCGTCTCGTGCACCGTTGAATTTGGACTTGGGAATAAAAATATCGGTATTGATAACCTTTTTATCAAAAATAACGAAACCGAAATCCTTGTGCGGGATGTTCTGAAAAACACCGACGAACTGCGTCTTGGCTCTGTCCAGGACCTCAATCACCGCGCCCTCGGTACGGCGGCCCTTGAATTTAAATAAAGTGATGGCTACCGTATCTCCCTGAAGAGCGTTGCGCACGTTTTTTTGGTGAATGAAGACATCATCTTCCATACCTTCCACTATTACGTAAGCGTTGCCCGATTGATTGAAATCGATGGTTCCCGTCACCGTTTCTCCGGCATCGGTGCTCATTATATATTTGCCCTTTTCCGGCGTATCTATTTTGTTGACCGCTTGCAGCCTGTGCAGAGATTGAACGACCAGTTCGCGCTGACGCGGATTTTTATAGCCGATGCCGGAGAAACGGTGACGGGAACCATCGATTTCAATCAATCGGGCAACGC
>RDDY01000019.1 GCA_003852805.1 Chryseobacterium sp. | reverse complement strand
TTCCGAAATAATATTGCGACGCCGCTTCAACGCCGAAGACGCCTTGTCCCATCTCAATCGAATTCAGATAACGATCCAGGATCACCTCCTTGCCCCATAGTTTTTCAATGGCAAAAGTATAGAAAGCTTCCAAGCCT
The DNA here is from genome assembly GCA_003852805.1 of Chryseobacterium sp. Taxonomy (GTDB): domain Bacteria; phylum Bacteroidota; class Bacteroidia; order Flavobacteriales; family Weeksellaceae; genus Elizabethkingia. The sequence continues at coordinate 6,261 of RDDY01000019.1, read as the reverse complement.
TTGCGGAAGTAGCTGCGGCCGTTCCACAAGAAAACATTTTTGGCCGTTTGCTGAGAGATGGTGCTGCCGCCGCGCACGCTCTTTCCCTTCTGATTGTGCTCAATCGCCTTGCGGATGGCGGTATAATCAAAACCGTTGTGCTCGAAGAACCGTTGATCTTCGCTCGCGATCACCGCCCTCTTGACATTATCGCTAATGTTCGAATACGGCACATAGTCGCGCTTCAGTTTGCCATATTCTATCAAACCGCCCAACTGCGTAAAGGTGATGGCAGGATTGAAAAATCGGCCCCAGACCAAGGACAAAATACTGATGAGCAGCAGCAGATAAATGATCCGTTTAATAAGTTTCCACATAAGATTCCGGTGGTTTTTACTACGGCGCAAAAATACATTTTCCCACAATGCCAAGCGTTGATAATTAGTGCAACTGTTTCATGTACACAAGCGGCACGCCGGGCAGCAGTTCCGGATGCAATATTTTTATGTAATCTCGCAAGACCAGATCGGCGCGCAGTACACCACTTTCAAAGTAATCGTTGGCTTTCTCTTTCTCTCTTCCGGCAATGGTATAAACCCTACCGTTGCGGAAAGCGCCGAACTTTGCATAATTCGGGCTGATGTTCAACAGACTCGTGAGCGAAGGATGGTTGCCCGCATTCAACCAAAACTCTGCATCTTTCCCGCGTACAAACACTTCCTCAAAGGTCAGCGGAACCGCGCGCGCATCGGGATTGTCGGAAAGTATGTAACTGCCGCCCGCATCTGCAATAAACTTGGCCAATTGAGTCTTGCCGCCGGGCAGATACCATTGTCCGCCGTACATTTCATTGGCCAAGACGGACGGCCTCGGCTGTGTAGCGCGAGCATTTTTGGCGAGTTCTTCGTAACGCCGGGAAATATCTGTGTAGATGCTGTCGGCCTTTGGTTCCGCGCCCAACAGTTTCCCGAAAACCTTGATGTAGGCCGTTTTCTCGAGCGGGTTCTGCTCCAGATATTCGTCAAGAAAGATAACTTCTATTCCGTTATCGCGAAGCAACCGATAGGTCGCTTCAAAATTTGCCATGTAGTTGGTGAAGACCGCATCGGGTTTCATACTGATGATCTTTTCTACATCGTATTTTTGATCGGTACCGATATCGACCGTAGCGCCGGATAGTATCTGTTGCCTTACTGCGTCGGAATAAATGTATTCTGGGTTGGCGACGCCGGTGATTTTTTGCTGTAAACCGAGCGCGGTGATATAACCAACAAGGCTGGAATTCATCAGCATGATTTTTTTATACGGCAAAACGTCTTTGCTGATGCGGTAGCGGTGATTGCCGCTTTTGAGCAACAACTCGTTGTTTGTATCCTGATAGCTAAGGTTTTGTGAGATCCGAAATTCTTGTACGGCTGCTGTTCCCTTCTTGTCCGAGCAGGAAGAAAAAAGAATCACCGAGAAAAAAAGTAAAAAAATGCGTTTCATATTTGCGAATGTAAATTAAAATGCTCTATATTTGCAAACGATTTCAACGGCCTCGTGGCGCAACTGAATAGCGCATCTGATTACGGCTCAGAAGGTTCCAGGTTTGAATCCTGGCGAGGTCACAAACTGCAAAAACGGCGAAAGCCGTTTTTTGCGTTTAACAAGGAATAATAAGCGTTTACGTCACTTTTAGGTTTTTTTAGGAAACCGTGATCTAGGCTTATTATTCCTTTTTTTGTCACCTATTCTGTCACCTATTTTTCAACAGGTGACAAAACAGTGCGACTTTGCCTTTAAAGATGTGCGGCTGAGAAGCGGCGGGAACCTCCGCACTCCTCCTCCGGAGAGGGAGTTTCGGAGGCAATTGTGCTCAAGAGCTGTTGAGATTCCTGCGGATTGACAAATTGTAGGACCTCCCCTTCACAAATAGTAGTGACCGTGCGGGGTCAAAGCTTTTAATCTGGGCTCGGACTGGGGAACGCATAAAAGACCTCCGCGTGCGGAGGTCTTGGATTGGTATGCGGCAGGAGCGATCAGACCGGCAGCGGATTTTCCTCCCGTTCCCAGAAACGATGTTTCTTTATGTCCTCGATAAACCGAAGCAAATCGCCGTCTGTAGAAACGCCCGGCGCAGGAAACTCCGTTTGCGGAAGGGCTGCTTTTAAGATTTCGACACCCTCCCCGGCCGCCGCTATCGGCTTGCAATGTTTAAAGGCTTCCGCCACAAAATGAATGGCCGCATGGTGGTTCGCAAGTAGGCGCGCACTTCCGCCATCAGGCACATATACCGCGTCAAACAAAACGGACGAGGCCGTGAGAAGACTTTCATCCACCATATACTGATCGCCGGAGGCCGTGGTCACAAATCCGTGTTTCGGCGCAATGACCATCACCATGGCATCCAGTTCACACAGAACCTTTTTCACTTCGGTAAAAACTTCGTCGGCCACACCATCGGCTGTAAGAATCGCGATCCGGCGTGCCTTGATATCGGCAGGCAGTTTGGTTGCCATGCTCAGCGACGGTGCCTCAGCAATCGGAAGTTCCGATTTGGTGGAATAATAATGCTCGGGGTCAGCATCGGGCGGAACGTCATCGGTCATGGGTTGCCCCAGACGCTCCGGTTGCAGACCCAAATTGTCGCCCACCCGCTGGGCAAGATCTTCATCGACCTCCAACAGCATATTCACCACGCGTTGCCGAATCGGTACCGTTTTCACCTTGCCCAACTCAAACGAGAAAGCGTCCACGATATGTCGTTTTTCGTGGCGATCCATACTGTTGTAAAACAGCGTTGACTGGCTGAAATGGTCAAAGAAACTCTTGCTGCGTTGTCTGATTTTGGCAGAGTCGATCCGTTCCTCGTACGAGTGGAAACCGCCGTCTGCAATCATCGTCTGAAACGGACAACCGCCGCCCAAAGAGTTGGGATGGTAAGAGGATTTCCCTTTGTTGATCTGCATACGGTGCATTCCGTTGCGTTGGTTGTTGGTGACTTCGGGGATGGATTTGTTGATCGGGATTTCGTGGAAGTTCGGACCGCCCAAGCGTGATATTTGGGTGTCGGTATAGGAAAACAGTCGCCCCTGCAACAATGGATCATTCGAGAAATCGATGCCGGGAACCACGTGGCCGGGATGGAAAGCCACCTGCTCTGTCTCTGCAAAAAAATTGTCGGGGTTACGGTTCAGCGTCATCTTACCTATGATCTGAACGGGCACCAGTTCTTCGGGAATGATCTTCGTCGCATCCAGCAAATCAAACGGATACTTGTGCTCATCTTCTTCGGGAATGATCTGCACGCCGAGCTCCCATTGTGGGTAATGGCCGTTTTCTATGGCGTCCCACAGATCGCGGCGGTGGAAATCCGTGTCCTTCCCGGCGATGCGTTGCACCTCGTCCCACGGCAGGCCGAGAACGCCTTGCAGCGACTTCCAGTGAAAGCGCACAAAATGAGAGACGCCTTCCTCATTGATGAAACGGAAGGTATTGATGCTGAAACCTTCCATTGTACGCAAGCTGCGCGGAACAGCGCGGTCGCTCATCAGCCACATGACATTATGCATGGTCTCCGGCATCAGTGAAACAAAGTCCCAAAAGGTGTCGTGCGCCGAAGCCGCTTGCGGAATCTCGCAGTCGGGTTCGGGTTTTACGGCGTGCACAAGGTCGGGAAATTTGATGCCGTCCTGCACGAAGAATACACCGGTATTGTTGCTAACCAAATCATACACGCCCTCTTCCGTATAAAATTTCACTGCAAAACCCCGTATGTCGCGCGCCATGTCCGTAGAGCCTCGACTACCCTGCACGGTGGAAAAACGGCAGAATACCGGCGTCTTCTTATCCGTATTGTTAAGGAACTTCGCTTTGGTGTATCTGCCCATCGGCTCATACAGTTCGAAAATGCCGTGCGCACCGGAGCCACGCGCATGCACTACGCGCTCAGGGATCCGCTCGTGGTCAAAGTGGGTGATTTTTTCACGCAAGATAAAATCTTCCAACAGTGTCGGGCCGCGGTCGCCGACTTTCAGCGAATTGTGATCGTCATTGATCTTCAGGCCCTGGTTCGTCGTCATCGGTTCTCCTTGGTCGCTGCTCGTGTATTTACCAAGTTGTTCCTTTTTGGGGTTGGCCCCGTTCGCGAACGGTTCGTTTTCATTTATTTTCATAACAACATTCTTGTGATTGGCTCGGTGGTTTTAAACTGCAGTGATGTCCTTATCCTTTGACAGATGCTTCCCGGCAGCGGCCTGCGAGTTCAGGTTGGTATCGGCGATGGTGCTGAGAAGAACATCGGACTTCTTCTCTTCGCCGAGGGTGCGCAGCAGCAGGTTGAGCACAGGTTGTACATTCAGCGTTTTGGCATAGGCAGCCAGTGTGCCGTAGGCGGCAATTTCATAATGCTCGATTTTCTGTGAGCTTGCAATGATGCCGGCATCGCGCACAGGCCCCTCGGCTGTTTGGGTCAACAGCTTCTGCCCCTCTTTGATGATACCTTCAATGGCGAGACACCCTTTGCCTTCCGGCGGCAGGCCAAGCATATCGAATGCTTGCTCGAGGCGTTTTACATGCTGCTCGGTTTGGAGCAGATGATTTTTGATGGCCGTTTTCAGCTTTTGATCTGTGGCGGCTTCATACATTTCGGGGAGTGCCTTGACAAGGTCATTCTCTGCTTGGTAGGTACTTTTCAAGCAGTCGATGAAGAGTTCTTGCAGCGTGCTTGCCACTGCACTCTCTTTGGCGGTTGTTTTCTTGGTTGCCATATTTTTACTTTTTGGTATGTTAACTTGTAGTGCAGCGGAGCAACAGTTTTCCAGTCGTTTTAATCTGTGCCTCAGTCTTGTGCGTGCATCAAGACTTGCGCCGGCTGACTGCACTTTTATGCCAATAAAAGTTAAAGTTGTTCATCCTAAAATCTGCTGCGGTCTCATTGGATATACGGCGCAATTCCTCACCTTGGTCTTCTTCAGGAGGGAGGAGCTGTTGTTTCTTTTGTCAATTGATGTAATGGAAATTATTGCTAAACGCTGTTGAGGTTCCTGTGGAATGGCAAGAAAGCGTTTTCAATTCTTAAGTCTTAAATCTTGGATCTTGACCCTAGAATCTAAATTCTTGATCTCTGCATCTCGATCCGGGCGTTCACGTGTTGGTTCTGAAATTGTATACTTACTAAAAAATTAACTCCATGCCCGAAATTGTTATCAGTGCACGCGAAGCTTCGCTCAGCACAGGCTTAAGCGTACGACGAATTCTGCCGTTCCGTCAGCGGAGGATGGTGGGACCGTTCATCTTTATGGACCACGCCGGCCCGGTGGATTTGCTGCCGAAGCAGATCTCAGATTTGGACGTGCTTCCGCATCCGCACATCGGTCTTTCTACGGTTACTTATCTTTTGGGCGGTCAAGTTACGCATCGCGACGGCTTGGGTGTTGAGCAAATCATCAAGCCCGGTGAGGTCAATTGGATGACCGCAGGGCGCGGAATCTCTCATTCCGAACGGTTCGAAGACCCGAACTTCCTTACCCAAAACGCATTGGAAATGTTACAGACGTGGGTGGCGCTTCCCGAAGAATTTGAAGAGTGCGCACCCTCATTCGACAATTATAAGGCTGAGCAATTGCCTGTTTACACGGACAAGGGTATTTGGATGCGACTGATCGCCGGAGATGCTTATGGTTTAATAGGAAATGTCAGCACACATTCGCCGCTGTTTTATCTTCATGTAAAATTGGATAAAGATGCAAAGCTTGAGTTGCCACGCGGACATGCCGAACGCGGAGTCTATATTGCAGAAGGCACGCTGGAGCACGGTGCGCAGCGTTATGGCCGGGGACAGATGTTGGTATTCGGCAGAACGGAAGACCCGACGCTGACGGCGCGCGAAGACAGCACAATAATGCTGTTGGGCGGCGAGCCTCTGGGCGAGCGTTTTATTTGGTGGAACTTTGTATCGTCGCGTAAGGATAGAATCGAGCAAGCCAAAGCTGACTGGGAGCAGGGCAGAATTGTTTTGCCGCCGAACGATAACGATGAATTTGTGCCGCTACCCGACACCAAGTCACGACCGGCTTCGGGTGGGACGCCTGCTCCTGAGCCGTTGTCGTAACTTCTAAGTTTCAGAGAATGTAAGGCTCAAAGTTTAATGCAAGTACCGCTCCCGGTATTAACAATGCTTTAGAAAAGAAACACAGATTGATATCAAGCCTAACTGCACAGAATTTTTTAACCACAAAGACACAAATGTAATCTTCCCCAAAAACCGAAACGAATATAAATATAGTTTTTAAATTTGGG
>RDDY01000017.1 GCA_003852805.1 Chryseobacterium sp. | reverse complement strand
ACTGAAGGAAACGTAGAAACCCTGCGCGCCGACGCTACCATCATTGCCGAAGCCCGCAGCATCGCCACACAGCGCAAAGCCTTCCACAAGCTTTCCAACAATATGATTGCATTGTCCAAGGAATTCAAACTGGCGGACAATAAGGTATACTTGCAATACTGCCCGATGGCAAAAGGCAGCTGGCTGAGCGACGAGTCAAAAATCATGAATCCGTACCACGGAAGCAATATGCTGGCATGTGGCAATGTAAAATCTGTGATTGAATAAAAATGAAAAAATGGATAACATTTCTGCTGCTGGGTTGTTTCTCGTCTGTTTTCGCACAGACGGAAAACGCAGCGGCAGAACGCTTGACGGACGAGCCGACGTTGGCGTTCGGCGGTAATGTCGTTCGGTACGATTTGTATGTAAAGGACACAATTGTAAACCTCACGGGAAAAAAGCGTCGGGCTATTGCTACCAACGGTAAATTGGTGGCGCCTACACTTCATTTTACCGAGGGCGACATCGCAGAGATCTATCTGCACAACCAACTGAAAAACGAGAACACAGGCCTTCACTGGCACGGTGTGATCCTGCCCAACGAGCAGGACGGCGTCACCTACCTGACCACCAAGCCGGTCAAGCCGGGCGAAACCCATCTGTACCGTTTCCGAGTGTCGCAAAACGGAACCTATTGGTATCACTCGCACGAGAAGCTGCAGCAGCAAATCGGTATGAACGGTATGTTGGTCTTCCACAGGCGAGACGCAAAGCCCGACAACCGCTATGCAATGGATATCCCCGTTCTCATCGGCGAATGGTCCGATGAAAAGCCCGAGCACATCATGCGCCGACTGCACATGGATAACACCGATTGGTACGCCATTAAAAAAGGGGCGGTGCAGAGTTACTCCGAGGCGATTAAAGAAAGAGCCTTTGGCGTCAAATTGCTGAACGAATGGAAGCGGATGAAGGCCATGGACGTAAGCGACGTTTATTACGACAAGTTCCTCATCAACGGCGAAACCTCGTCCCAAGTAGCCAATCTGAAAGCCGGAGACCGCGTCCGCTTGCGCGTGGTCAACGGCGGGTCTTCGTCCTATTTTTGGGTGAATTACGCCGGTGGTAAAATCACGATTTTGGGCAGCGACGGAAACCGCGTAGAACCTGTGGAGGTAGATCGCGTCATCTTAGGAACTTCCGAGTCTTACGATATTGAAGTTACCCTGCCGTCGGACGGTTCGTTTGAATTGCGCGCCACGCCGGAAGACCGCTCGGGCTTTGCTTCTCTGTGGCTGGGTGCCGGCGAAAAGAAACAGGCGCCCGTACTGCCGAAGCTTATGTACTTCGAAGGCATGAAGATGATGAACTCGATGATGTTGATGAGCGGCGACATGAAGCCGATGAACATGACCATGAGCAACCGCAGCATGGATATGAACAGTGTGATGTATCCCGAAATCCCCGAGGCCGAGCGCAGGATGACGATGAAGCACATGGACGAAATGATGGGCGACAAAAAGAAAGCTCATGACGCGCACAGTGCAGACGATCATCACATGATGGACCATTCGAACCACGGCGACGAGCCTGCCATCGTGTCGCTGGATTACAATATGCTGAAGTCCCCGTCAAAGACCACTTTGCCCATGGACAATGTTCGTGAACTGCGCTTCAACCTGGAAGGAAACATGAACCATTATCTGTGGACCTTCGACAACAAAACGGTGACCGAGACCGACAAGATTCTCATAAAACGCGGCGAGACCGTACGCATTGTATTGTACAACAATTCCATGATGCGGCACCCGATGCACTTGCACGGGCACGACTTCCGTGTGGTGAATGAGCACGGCGACTATGCACCGTTGAAAAACGTGGTAGACATCATGCCGATGGAAACCACGGTATTGGAATTTCCGGCCAATCAAGACGGCGACTGGTTCTTCCATTGCCACATCCTGTACCACATGATGGCGGGCATGGGCCGCATTTTCGAGTACGAGAACTCTGCCCCAAACCCGCAACTGCCGGATAAGGCAGCCGCGTGGAAGATGTTCTTGAAAGACAACCGCATGCAAGGCACCATGGGAATGCTCGGTGTAGAAAGCAATATGCTGCATGCCGAAGCGATGGCCATGTTCGGGCCGCGCTGGACGGCGGAGGGAGAATTTCACACCGGTTGGGAGAAGAACCATTACAACGGCGAGGTGATTGCCGGCCGTTATTTGGGTAAATTCCAGTGGGCCCTGCCGTATGTGGGCGTTCGCGCAGAAGGTGTGGAGCACAAAGATGCGAATAAGAAAACCTGGTTCGGTCAGAAACGCTATTCCGATGACACGTTCACCTTTGCCGCCGGTATCCAATATGTGCTGCCGTGGCTAATGGTGGCAGACGCATCGGTAGACAACCACGGCAAGTTTCGACTGAAGTTGGGCAGAGAAGACGTTCCGGTGTCGCCGCGCATCCGTTGGGATTTCAGCGTGAGCAGTGACAAAGTGTTCGATACGCGCCTGCGCTACATCGTGCAGAAATGGCTGCAAGTATCGGCCAATTACCAAACCGATATGGGCTTGGGCGCAGGTCTGGTGTTTACTTACTAAATAGTCAAACCATAGACGAAGGGCTGTCTCCGTGGAGACAGCCTTTTTATTATTGGGCGGGATGCCGGCGGTCAATGTGCCGGAAGATGCAACCCGCAAATTAAACGGATACCGCTACGTTTTCGGTCAATAGCAGATGCCTTCTGTTTTTGCGAAATTTCGTAATTTTGCAGCTTCCAATTTCAAATCAACCAATGCTTTCTGTTCAGAATCTCGGCCTGCATCATTCGGGCAATTATCTTTTTCAAAATGTGAACTTCCGCATTGCCGGTACAGACAAAATAGGTTTGGTAGGCAAAAACGGCGCGGGAAAATCTACATTGCTGAAAATGCTCTCCGGAGAAATCAGTTTTTATGAAGGCGATGTGCTTCCCGAAGGCGATATCAGCATCGGCTTCCTGAGACAAGACCTGGATTTTGTAAAAGGCCGCACCGTATGGAACGAAACTTTGCAAGCGTTTGAGAGCATCAACGCGATGAAAGCAGAACTGGACGACGTGAACGAGCAATTGGCCACACGCACCGATTACGAAAGTGATGCCTACAGTCGATTGATCGATCGCATGTCGGAACTGAACGACTTGCTTCACCACCACGATGCCTACAACCTGGAAGGCGAGGTGGAGAAGGTACTGTTGGGTTTGGGTTTCCGCGCAGACGATTTTCAAAAAATCACCGATGAATTTTCGGGCGGTTGGCGCATGCGCATAGAATTGGCAAAACTCCTGTTGCAGAAGAACGATCTGATGCTGCTGGACGAGCCGACCAACCATTTGGATATGGAGTCCATCATTTGGCTGGAGAGTTTCTTGAAAGATTATCCGGGTGCCATTGTCCTTGTATCGCACGACAAACAATTCATGACCTCGGTTTGCAATCGCACTTTTGATATCAGCAATAAAAAGGTGGAAGATTACAAGGCTAATTACACCAAGTATTTGGAACTGAGCCGCGAGCGCAAAGAAAAACTGGCACAAACTCAAAAAAACCAGGAAGCCGAAATCAAGCATACCGAAGAACTGATTGCCAAATTCCGTGCAAAGGCATCGAAGGCGAGCTTCGCACAGTCGCTGATAAAGAAGCTGGAAAAGGTCGAGCGGATTGAAGTGGAAAGCGATGACGTATCCAAATTCAACATTCGCTTCGTGCAATCCGTCGTTCCGGGAAAAGTCATTTTCGAGGCGGAAAAGCTGGGGAAAGCCTACGGCGAGAAACAGATTTTCGACGAGGTGAATTTCTTCATACAGCGCGGCGAAAAGATTGCGCTGCTCGGTCAGAACGGTCAGGGAAAAACAACCTTGGCCAAGATTCTGGCAGGCGAAATCACCGATTACACGGGCGAACTGAAAGTAGGCCACAACGTAAACATCGGTTACTTTGCCCAAAATCAAGAGGAGGTTCTCTCACCGAACAAAACGGTGCTGGAAGAAGCAGAGGATGCCGCGACCGAGGAAACCCGTCCGCGGGTCAGAGATTTGCTGGGTTCTTTCCTGTTCCATGGCGACGACGTAAATAAGAAAACCAAAGTTCTTTCGGGTGGCGAGCGTAACCGCCTCGCGCTTTGTAAGTTGTTGCTGCGTCCGTTCAACACATTGATTATGGACGAACCGACCAACCACTTGGATATCCAGTCCAAAGAAATCATCAAGCTCGCGCTCCAAAAATTCGAGGGAACCTTAATCCTGATTTCGCACGACCGTGAATTTTTGCAAGGACTGTCGGACAAGATTTTCGAGTTCCGCGACGGCCGCATGAAAGAATTCCTCGGAAATATCGACGAATATCTGGAGTTCCGACAAAAAGAAACCCTGCGCGAAATCTCTGCCGAGAAATCAAAACTAAGCGCGGCAAAAGAAACTCCGATTGTGGAAACGCCGAAAAAAGAAGCGAAAAAGCCCGAGTTCCAATCCAAGGAAGCCAAGAATATTAAAAACAAAATCTCGAAGACCGAGGAGAACATCGCGGTTTTGGAAGAAAAAATAGCGGCCGCAGAAGAATCTTTTGCAACCGATAATCCGACCGAACAACAGCTGGCAGATTACACGCTGTGGAAAGAGCAACTGACCGAGCAAATGCAGCTGTGGGAAGATCTGGCTCTCCAACTGGAGGAAATATAACAAGAAACAACAACCGACATTTTGCCGGCCAAAGCCGGCTTTTTTATTCTATAAATATATGCGCAGATTTAAAGGGATTTTATACATAGCGTTGGGCGCGAGCAGCTACGGTGTATTGGCAACTTTTGTAAGAGTGGCCAACAGTGAGGGCGCGCACAACAGCATTCTCAATTTTTCGCAGTTCGTCTTTGGCGTACTGTTCTTGCTGCTTTTCATGCTCGTTCAGAGAAAACGTACGCCGCAGCCCGCGCCGCGCACATCCAAAAATTCGCTCGGAAAGCTTTTGTTGTTCGGTACCACGCTGGGCATGACCAGTATATTCTATTATCTGTCCGTGCAATATATTCCTGTCTCGGTGGGCATTGTCATGCTGATGCAGTCGGTGTGGATGAGTATTGTGGTAGAAGCCGTCCGCACGCCGAAGGCTATTACCCCGATTAAAATTCTCGGCGGCCTCTCCGTCATCTTCGGCTCGGTTTTGGCGAGCAACGTCGTCTATGCCGAGTTGCAGTTGGACTGGCGCGGCATTGCGCTGGGAATGCTGGCGGCCATGAGCTTTACCACGTCCATGTTTGCATCCAACTCGGTGGCATTGGAATTGCCCAACTCGCGACGCAGTTTGTACTTGGTGATCGGTGGCTTGGTGGCAACGATTCTTTTTTGGAATCTGCGCATTGTGGAACATTTTGATCTGTATCTGTTTGTCAAATGGGGATTGTTCCTCAGTTTCTTTGGCACGTTTTTGCCCCCTTTGCTGTTTACCAAAGGCTTCCCCATAACGGGTACGGCGTTGGGCGGCATCGTCTCGTCAATGGAATTGCCGGTATCGGTTCTCTGTGCGCATTGGGTCTTGTCGGAAGCGGTGGCGCCCGTGCAGTGGGTAGGCATCGGGGTTATGCTGCTGTCGGTGGCTTTGATAAATTTAAAGCCGAGAAAGAAGACGGCAGTCGATCCGGGTTCTACCTCGAATTGATATATATCAGACAGGCGGCAATCGTCTATCCGTTACATTATTCGTACATTTGTTAAAAATTTTTATCTAAAATGATAAAAACAGATATCATCATCATAGGGGCCGGCCCCACCGGACTGTTCGCTGTTTTTGAGGCGGGACTTCTCAAATTGAGATGCCACATCATAGACGCGCTTCCGCAGCCGGGCGGTCAATTGGCCGAATTGTATCCCAAGAAACCCATCTTTGATATTCCCGGTTTTCCGTCTGTAATGGCGGGTGAATTGGTCGACAATCTGATGGAGCAGATCAAGCAGTTTCAGCCCGGTTTTTCTTTGGGCGAAACGGCTGTTCACTTGAATAAACAGGAAGACGGAACCTTCATCGTCGAAACCAACAGAGGTACAAAAGTTCACGGCAAGGCAGTAGCCATTGCAGGCGGACTGGGCACCTTCGAGCCGCGCAAGCCCACCATAGAAAACATCGCCGACTTCGAGGAAAAGGGCGTAGAATATTTTGTCAAGAATCCCGAGAGTTTCCGCGGCAAACGCGTGGTGATTGCGGGAGGCGGAGACTCGGCCTTGGACTGGAGTATCTTCTTGGCCGACGTGGCAGATGAGGTAACCTTGGTACACCGCCGAAACGAATTCCGCGGTGCATTGGATTCTGTCGAAAAGGTTCAAAAGCTCAAAGACGAAGGCAAGATCAAACTGCACACTCCGGCCGAGGTCGTCGCCATCAACGGCAACGGCAAG
>RDDY01000198.1 GCA_003852805.1 Chryseobacterium sp. | reverse complement strand
TTAATTTGGGGGTGATACAGGTGTGAGGCTGTTGAACCAACCCTAAGCTTATCCTTCCGCCGGAACTGCCGACATCCATTGCCGCTACATTAAAAATAAACTTCTGAATGAAAAAGATCGCCGGGCTGTTTTTGCTTTTATGTTTCGAGACGCTGTTTTCCCAGAATGTCTTGCCTGATTTTCCTGACGGACAGTCGCCATATAAAGGCGGAACCGGACAAATGCTTGTCGAAATGCAAGACTATTTTCGGAAAAGCGGTCTTCACGCCTGCGAAAAAAATGAAGCCTATATGGTAAACCTTAAAATCGATGAGACCGGCCGACCCGCTCTCATCAAGCGAAAAGGCGATGAACAGAAGAACAACTGCGCTTTTGACCTTGCCGTCAAATCCTTAGGCAGCTTAAGAAACTGGCAGCCGGCAGAAGAGAAAGGTAAAAAGGTAGTGGCCTATTTCAGCTTTCCTTTTATGCCGCAGGATTTCTTTGACAATTTTAAAACGGGTTATGATATCCCTCAGATCTATAGGGCTGCAGAGGTAGAAGGCGGAAAGGAAGCTTACAGAAAAGAGATCATCAAAAACCTACACGGCTATATCGACTGGGACCTTTATCTTCCGAACGGAAAATTTATTGTGACATTCGACATCACATCCAATGGCAAAGTCGAAAATATGGAGATCGAGCCGAAAGTGCAGAACTCGAAAGATTTCTTCGACAATATAAAATTCGCGGTTAAAAGAGTCAACAGCAAATGGACTCCGGCCAAGATTAAAGGAATTCCTATAGATACAAGAGTAAGGCTCTCGCTAAATTTCATATCCGACTGAAAAATATGATAAAAAAGTCGAGCTAAAATGACTCTGTTTCTGTCCGTCGTATTATACCACCGAGTTCAGCAGCGCTTAGACCTTTCGGAGTGATAAAACATAATATCTCAAGTTGGCACGGTCGTAAGCGCTTTATGAGCCTTGTGGTTAACTGCATGCATGCTACAGTTGCGATTGCTTCGTTCCTCGCAATGAGAAGACTGGCGCTAAGTTTAACTTCTAAAATGTCAAAAGCTTTTGCGTCTTTTGTGGTTTAGAACTCAATGCTTGCCGCGAAGAACTCAGCGTCGCTGTGTTTAATCAGAATCTATTTTTTTCGTCACAGCATAATGAATCGGCTTGAAACTGCCGCCGTTGCTGTCTTCTGCCGAGCAGGCGGTCAGACAGACGAGCAAATCCATCAGCGCCTCGAATTGCACATAGTCGCCGGCTTTGGAAGTGGGCGGAAGAACCGAGATCTTTCCGCGCTCGTCGAATTGCACATTCATAAAGATGTTGAATGCCGTGGGAATGTCATCGGTCTTGATGCCCATCGGTGCCAGGTTCTTTGAGAGATTTTCCAGGCAGCTCGGATGGTAGCCTTCGAAATCGTACATAATCTCAAAGGTTTCTTTACTGCATGGCGCTAACAGAAAATCATTCCGGCCGTTGGTGTCCTCTATAATCTTCACCATTTTGTTGGAACGGTTGCTCCAAAGGAAATTGCCCGTGGTCAACAGTATCGATTCCTCGAAATCCAAGGTTTTGCCTGAAGATATTTTCTCGCCAAAATCATGACGGTTGAAGAGCACCATATCGCTTACCTGCTGTCCGCGCGGGTCGGTCACCGTAAGAATGTCGCCCTTGTTCAGATAAAATGCTGCGCCGGTTTGCGGCTCTATCACTTTGCTCTCGCTCATGCGTGGCTGTGTTTTGCGTGAAACGGACATTTCCAGCTGTCTTCTACTTTGCGGCCGCTGTACTGCTTGCTCTCGGAATCGTCGCCAAAGTCTTCCAATACCGGATTGATGCTGCCCTGCAACTTCTTGTCGTTTTTTCGGATGGTGTCGCGCACGGTTTGGTAGGTGCCGAGGCCGCGAAGATTTTCAAACTGACAATGTAGGTTGAACACCATTGCCGGATAAGGTGCTTGGCGCGCCATCCGCGAACTCTTCGGATGCATGCCGATGATGTAAAACGCTTTGCCGTTGAGGCTGAAACTGAAAGCCGCATCGTCCGGGTCGCTGCTCACCGTATTATCCCAATCGGCATTGTCGAGGTTATGCAGTTGTTGCAATGCGTTCCAAAGTGCTTTTTCAAAACTCAGTTCATCGTCAAAACTGTCGTTAGGGAAAATGGCGACAAATGTCTGAAACTTGGTCGACGAAAAATCGCAGGTTTGCAGGTAATCGGCCAAATCTTGCAACAACCGTGAGTGGCTGTCTTTGCTGCTGATGTCATCGTAAGCGCGCAATCGGTAATGATTCATTTTAAAAACCGACTTCGCCATAACGCACGGATGCTGTCCGTCCAGCACAAATTGTCTGAACTCTGCTTCTACCTGCCGCAGATCTGGTTTATTCTCTGTTGTAATTGTTTCCATAAATACTGTTTAAAATAACTCGACCGATTCAAGTTCGCACGCTTCGCCTCGCAGTTGCCTATATATTCATCGGACTGTGATAAACAAGGCAAGAAATTAAAAAAATGATGCCGCTATGGTATTAGCCGCTGTGGGAATCTCCGGTCGAGACGTATTATCGATTACAATTACAATGCCGGCGGCGGTGGGTGTGAAAATGAAAAACCTCCTGCTTGGCAGGAGGCTTCGGTCTTTATCGCCGGTTGTTTATTTCAAATGCTCATCAAAATAATCGGTTACCTTTTGCATCAGATGCACTCTGTCGCCGCCCAAGACGTTGTGCTTGTGGCCCGGATAAACGAAATAATCCAACTGCACATTGTTGTCTACGGCCGAGCGCAGCATGTTGATGGAATGTTGCCAAAGGACCACATCATCATCGGTGCCGTGAATCAGCAATAGATTTCCGTTCAGGTTTTTGATTTTGTCAAACAGCGCTGCTTGCGCGTAACCGTCGGGGTTTTCCTGCGGACTGTCCATGTAGCGCTCGGTATACATGATTTCGTACATATTCCAATCCATCACAGGGCCACCCGCAACGCCTACTTTGAAAACGCCCGGATGACGAAGCATCAGACTTGTCGTCATAAAACCGCCAAAGCTCCAGCCGTGCA
Organism: Chryseobacterium sp.; assembly: GCA_003852805.1. Classification (GTDB taxonomy): domain Bacteria; phylum Bacteroidota; class Bacteroidia; order Flavobacteriales; family Weeksellaceae; genus Elizabethkingia. The sequence goes on along the minus strand of RDDY01000198.1, from coordinate 3,355 downwards.
CACCCAAGCGCGTGGTGTCCACATACGGCAGCGATTGCAGAAACTCCACGCCCTTCAGTTGGTCTTCCATTTCCACCGTACCCAATTGGCGGAAAGGCGCGCTTTCAAATGCATAACCTCGGTTTGCCGAGCCGCGTCCGTCCATGGTAAACACTATATAACCGCGCTGCGCCAAATATTCGTACCACAGATTGCCGCTGGCGGGGAAGCCGTTGGTAACCAACTGAACATGCGGACCGTTGTACAGATAAACAATCACAGGGTACTTCTTCGCCGGGTCAAAATCGGTTGGCAAAATCAGTTTGCCGTAAAGCGGAGTTCCGTCGTCGGCTCTCAGATTGACGAGTTCTACCTTCGGGCGATCGTAATTTATCAACGGATTGTCGGCACTGAGGATGTTGGTGCGTTGCAAAGTCGATGTATTGATGACATCGGTTCTGCGCGGAACCTCGGCCGAAACATAGGTATCGTATAGCAATTCGCCGTCGTGGCTGAGTACGCCCGTATGCACGCCGGGTGCTGCGTCCAGCCTTGTCAATTTTACCGTCTTGTAGTTCAGCTTGTATAAATGCTTCTCCAGCGGAGATTCTTTGGTAGAAGCGAAAAACACCTCGTTCTTCTTCGGGTTGAAACCCAGCATATCGGTAACCAGCCAATTGCCCGACGTCAACTGCTTGACCAAGCCTTTATCCAGGTCGTAAAGATAAAGGTGATTGAAACCGTCGCGTTGGCTCTGCCAAATATATTCTTTATCCGAACCGGGCAGAAATTGCACGGCGTGCTGCGGTTCTACATATTTGTCGTTCTTTTCCTCGAAGAGCGTTTTCAAAAAACCGCCGCCGGATGCGTGGTACATATTCATCTTCAGGTGATTTTGTCCGCGGTTCAGCACGCCGGTGATTATGTTTTTACTGTCGGGCGTCCAAGCCACCGTTGTCAGGTACTGGTCTTTGGGCCCTTCCACTTGCAAGAACTGCTTGCTTTGCGTTTTGGTATCGAAGACGCCGATGCTTACTTGGTGCGAAATCTGCCCGGCCATCGGATATTTGATGTTGGTGTTGACCGCCGGCGTTACAGACCAATCGATGATGGGGTAATCGGCAACCATCGTTTGATCCATTCGGTAGAAAGCGATCTTTGACTTGTCGGGCGAGATAAATATCCCGCCATCGATACCGAACTCGTTCCTGTGAACCGCCTGACCGTTGATGACATTCTCATCGGCATCATGGGTAATCTGCACGATACGCTCGCCATTTTGCCAGTACAGATTATTCTTCACAGTATAAACCACCGCGTCTTTTTCCGTGATAACGGTGACGTTTTCCGCATCTTTCAACATCGTCATCCACGGCGTGGCTTTCCACTCGCCTGCCGTGCGTTGCAATTTTACCAAGCGGTTGTCTTTCCGGTAGTAGCCGCTGCGCGAATTGAGGAAAGTGACATCGGGCAGCCTTGTCAGCAATTCGGCACCTTCAAAGTTCCGATTGAGCTGCCGAAGCGTCAGCAATGTGTCGGCCTTCATAGACGGCACTTTGGTAGACAGATAAGCATCTTTTACCGACTGCAGGTATGAGCGAGAACCTTCTTCCCACGAGACTTTGGAAAGATTTTTTACCGCCAGGTTGGTGCGCAAACCGTTGACCGCCTCGGCCATGGTAAACTTCTGTTTCTGCGCCAGGAGCGTAGACGCTGCCACCATAAGTAGCATTGCAAACCGATATTGCTTCATTGATCAGATTATTTTAACAAAAATAAACATAAATAAGTATGTTAAGAGTTTGTTAAATAAAAAACATCGGCTGCGGCATCGCCGGAACTTAGCCAAAAAAAGCCGACAGTGTTACTGCCGGCTTCAAATCGAAACTCAAAAGATTCACGCCACGTCAAACGCTCTGCTGCGGATCAGGTCTGCAATGGCAATCATATCTTTACCGATCAATCTGTCGTCTTCCAGTTTCGGCACCACGCTTCTGATCAGATCGTACGCTTTTTCAATGGCTGCAGACGAACGCAACGGACGGCGGAACTCCAGTCCTTGTGCAGCGAACATCAGTTCGATGGCCAAGATATTTTCAAGGTTACCCAAAACTTGGTTGAACTTCCTGCCGCTGATGCTGCCCATGCTTACATGATCTTCCTGACCGAGCGAGGTGGGGATGCTGTCTGCCGAAGCCGGAAAGCAAAGCGTCTTGTTCTCGGTTACCAATGCCGCGCCGGTGTATTGCGGAATCATGAAACCGCTGTTCAAACCTGAACTTTCCACCAACAATTTTGGCAAACCGTATTTGCCTTCCAGCAACAAATAACTGCGGCGATCCGAAATGTTGCCCAACTCCGCCGCTGCCAACGTAGCGTAGTCCAACGGAAGCGCCATCGGCTGACCGTGGAAGTTGCCACCGCTGATGGCTTCTTCATCACTGACGATGATCGGGTTGTCGGTAACCGAATTCAGCTCTGTCTCTGCCATTGCCAGCAAGTGATCGTAAGCGTTTCGGCTGGCACCGTGCACTTGGGGCACACAACGCATGGAATACGGATCTTGCACGCGGTCGCAATATTCGTGGTATTTCAGGTTCTCGGAATTCTTCAGCAGTCTGCGCATGCGCTGCGCCACCTTTTTGGTACCGCAAAACGGCCGTATATCGTGCAACTCTTTACGGAACGGACTGCAAGAACCTTGGTAAGCTTCGATGCTGAAAGCAGCCGCCAAGTCCGCCAGATCCAACAGATACTGCATTCTGTCCAAGCCCGCGATGGCGTGCGCCAAGATAAACTGAGTGCCGTTGATGAGCGCCAAACCTTCCTTTGGACCGAGCTTTAGCGGCTGAAGATTTTTCTTTTTCAGCACTTGTTCGGTTTCGGCAATCTCTTCACCGTTCCAGACTTGGCCCAATCCCAACAACGGCAAAACCATGTGCGCGAGCGGCGCCAAGTCTCCCGAAGCGCCCACAGATCCTTGCTCAGGAACTACGGGAATGATGTCCTCTTGCAACATCAGGTGCAGCCTTTCTACCACCTCTACCGAAATGCCCGAGAAGCCGCGCGACAAAGCATGGATCTTGGCGACCATCATAATCTTGGTTAAGCGTTTAGCGATCGGTTTGCCCACGCCCACGCTGTGGCTGATGATCAGGTTGTGCTGAAGTTGTGAGATCTCGTCGTCCGAGATCTTAGTATCGCATAGCGGCCCGAAGCCGGTGTTAATGCCGTAGACGGTTTGTCCGTCTTCGATGATATCCTGCACATTTTGGCGCGAGTGTTTTATCTGTTCGATGGATTCGCCGGAGAGTACACCCAGCGAAGGATTGTCTACAATTTGCAATATATCTTGGATGCTGAAATGATCTATGCC
>RDDY01000034.1 GCA_003852805.1 Chryseobacterium sp. | reverse complement strand
CGACATCCTCGGCATTCATTGAATTGGAGAGGTCCATCATGAAAACCACATTGCCCAGTTTGCGCTCTACTTTCAGCTCTTCACTGCCCGCCAACAAATCCGCCATCGCCAGAACCAAAAAAGCAAAGGCAGGCAGATACAGCCACGGGAACCAACGCATAAAAGCACTGTCCGCCGAGAAAATTTCTTTCCGAAAACGCGTGTCGGCAAACCGCTCTCTGCTGCGGCGGCGCCAACGAATAAACGACAAGAGCAGCCACGCCAGAAACGGCAAAGCCAAGAGCAGCAGGAGATAAGCGGGGTTTCCGATTGTCCAGTTCATCATGACAATATCTTAAATATTCTCCACCTCAAAAGCGCATCGATCAACAACAGCCCAACGGCCAACCACAACAACGGATGATAAAGCTCGGTATAATTGTACAGCCGTTCCGCCTTCACTTCCGACTTTTCCAATGTGTCGATTTCCTCGTAAATACCCTGCAAAGATTTGTTGGTGGTTGCGCGGAAATATCGGCCGCCCGTTTGGTTTGCAATGCCCTGCAAGGCTACTTCATCTATTTCGACTTTGGCTTCGCTGAATTGCAGATCACCAAAAAAATCAATGCTTGTTGGCATCAGCGCATAACCGTTGGTACCGATGCCTATTGTGTAAACCTTGATGTTGTTGTTCTGCGCCAATGCTGCGGCCTGCGCAGGCTCCAGCGAGTTTTGCAACGTATTTACGCCGTCGGTCATCAAAATAATAACCTTGCTTTTGGCTTTGCTCGTCCGCAAGTGGTTGACCGCTACGGCCAAACCTTCGCCGATGGCTGTGCCCGGCTGCAGTTCATTCGGGTTCAGATGTTTGATCTCGGCTTTCAGAATCTCGCGGTCTGTGGTCAACGGAACTTTCAAAAAAGCCTCACCCGAATAGGCCACGAGACCGAGGCGATCTGTCGGGCGGTTGTCCACAAACTTTGCCGCGATTACTTTCAAAGCATCCAAGCGGTCAGGCTCTAGGTCGCGCGCCAGCATACTGTAAGAAACATCCACCGCCAGCATAATATCGATTCCTTTGGTCTCGTCGAAGTTTTGTGAAATGGTGAAAGTTCGTGGTCGCGCGATGGCCAGGATCATTGCCGACAGTATCGCGTATTTGAAAAGCCTGAGCAAAGAAAGAACGGCTGCAATCCCTGCCGACGCTTCCATGCCGCGCGTGGACGGCACGCGGATTCCCGCCTTCTTACGGGTACGAACATCCCGAAAAATCAGCGGCAGCAGCAATAAAAACAGCAGCAGCAACCACGGATTTTGGAACTCGAAATTAGGCAGGCGGAAATCAAACATCCTTGCGTAGATTTTCGAGCTCGATATCCTTATAAGCTCGTTTGACAAAATCGCGGATCTCTTTCAAATCTGATTCCATTTGAATTTTCTCAGGTGCAGCCTTGGCAAATTTCGCCAGGTCTCCACGGATGAAAACATCGGCAATGAGGCGCTCGTTTTCCTCGGATATTTTGTCTTGCTTGTGCATATAATCGATCAGATCGTCGGTCAACAATTCGCGTGCGGGAAAGCCGTAGCGCTGCGCCAGAAACCTGCGGCTGATGTCGATCAATTCCACGTAGAAAGATCTGACCTCTCCGTTGTTGATGTAGTTTTTCTTCCGCAATTTATCCAAATCACGCAGGGTTTCGTTGGTCATGGTTTTCGGAGAATCCTTTCGCACACGACCGTATTTGCGTAAATAAAGAATTGCGATAATCAATGCGATCAAGGCCAACGCTGCCAAAATGTAGCCTTTGTAGAGCTGCCAGTATTCCGCCAAACCCAAGCTTACGCTGCGGTTGTTCATTATGTCGTTGATCTCGTCGCCTTTCTTGGCTGTATTGATTACCGTTATTGTGTACGGCACCGATTTCACAAGCCGACCGCCGACCTTGAATTCCAATTCCGGAATGTTGAATGTTCCTTCCTCGAAGATTTGGAACTTAATGTTGCGTGTATACAGATTCGGCGTCAGTTGTACACTGTCGGAAACAATCTCGAAATGGAACGGCAGCAGCTCATTGCGCGGCGCGGCATTTACTCCTTTGCCGCCCACATTGCTGATCGAGATTCTCAGTTCGCCCACTTCGCCCAAAGCCAGCGTTTGGTCTGACAGCTGCGTGGACAGTGTTTGGGCGCCGACCGCAATTTGCAGTATAAAAGTTATGAATAAAAAAATGCGTCTCATTTGGTCTGAAAGTAATTGTACAGCGGCCGTGTATAATCTTCGGGCGCCTGCAATTGTATAAAGGCCGACGAACTTTTCTCGAAGGCTTCGCGCACATTACGCAGGCGCTGTCTGCTCTCCTCGGCATATCGGTAGCGCCAGCGCGCACCTGATGTATTGCCCCAGAACTGCTGCCCGGTTTCGACATCGGTCAACAATGCGTAGCCCACATCGGGGATGGTTTGGTCTTTTTCGTCGTAAACGCCGATGCCCAGCAATTGATGTCGCGCCGCAGCCACACGCAGATTGCGGATATCAAAATCATCATTGAAATCTGAGAACACAAAAACGGCAGCGCGTTTTCTGAATGCTTTCATCAAATAGTTCAGCGCGGCGCTCAGATCAGTGGCGGCGGGCCGATATTCGGCATCCAAAATATTGCTGATCAGTGCCAATACATGCTTTCGGCCTTTTGCCGGCGGTACGACTTTGTAGACTTTATCGGCAAACAAGATCAATCCGACTTTATCGTTATTCCCGACGGCGGAGAAACCCAAGGTGGCGCAGATCTCGGCCACATATTCGCGCTTCAGTTGATGATGCGTTCCGTAATCCATCGACGCGGATATATCCACCATCAGCATTACTGTCAGCTCCCGCTCCTCCTCCATTACCTTGACAAAAGGTTCACGGAAGCGGGCGGTTTTGTTCCAGTCGATATGGCGTATATCGTCGCCGAACTGATACGGGCGCACTTCGGCAAAGGTCATTCCCTGCCCTTTGAAAGCGCTGTGGTATTGCCCCATCAGCATGGCATCCGTGCGGCGCTTTGCGCGGATTTCTATCTGACGGACTTTGCGAATAATATCTTTTACCTGCACGCTTGCTCTGTTTACGGCGCTTCTATCTTGGCCAATACCGCATCTATTATGCTCTCGGTAGTTACTTCTTCGGCCTCTGCCTCAAAGGTCAGGCCGATGCGGTGGCGCAGAACGTCGCGCGAGATTTCCTTGACGTCTTCGGGCACCACGAAGGCACGGTTTTTCAGAAACGCTTGCGCGCGCGCAGCAATTGCCAAATTGATGGACGCTCTGGGCGATGCGCCGAAGCTTATGTAATTCTTGTATTCGGTCAGGCCGTAGCGGTCGGGGAAACGTGTGGCGAAGACAATATCCAAAATGTATTTTTCTATTTTTTCATCCAAGTAAATCTTGTTGATCACCGCCTGTGCGTCTGCAATATTGTCGAGCGAAATAACAGGCCTTATCGATGGAATATCCGCCGTGGCTACCATGCGCATAACCTCTCTTTCGTCTTCGAACGCAGGGTAGTCTATGGTGCACTTCATCATGAAACGGTCAGATTGTGCTTCAGGCAGCATATAGGTTCCTTCCTGATCGATAGGGTTTTGGGTGGCCAAGACCAAGAACGGCCGCGGCAATTTCAGCGTTTCGTCGCCAATGGTCACCTGACGCTCCTGCATCACTTCCAAAAGCGCCGACTGCACTTTGGCGGGAGCACGGTTGATCTCATCTGCCAAGACAAAGTTGGCGAACACAGGACCTTTTTTGATGGAAAAATCATTGTCTCGCACATTATAAATCATGGTGCCCACCACATCGGCCGGCAGCAGATCCGGAGTGAACTGAATTCGCGAGAATTCGCCGTGAACGGCGTCGGCCAAGGTTTTGATGGCAAGCGTTTTCGCCAATCCGGGAACCCCTTCCAGCAAAACGTGTCCGTTCCCCAGCAAACCGATGAGCAGCCGATCTACCATATATTGTTGACCAATGATCACTCGGTTGATCTCGTTGCGCAGCAGGGTGAAAAAATAGTTTTGCTGCTGTACTTTTTCGGTCAAAACTCTGATCTCTTCAGCTTGATTTATTTCGGGCATAAAGGCTATTTAAATTATAAAGGCGTAAATTTCCGTAAAACATTGCAAATATCTGCCGCAGTTGGCGTCGGCAGGAGTTAAACTATGTTAAAGTTGAATCGCCGGGATTAGCGTATGCGACTAAATTAATCTATTTTTGGACAGTAAATAATCGGAGGGAATTGAATCATCATTTTAAGGCACATCAGATCATCCGCGATAATCTGCGCGAATTGCTGAAAACCACCGAGCATGAAGAACTGCTGACGATTCCGGCAGGCTTCAACAACAACATTTACTGGAACATTGCCCACTGTTTGGCCACCCAGCAACTGCTGCATTATTATTTGAGCGGAAATCCTTTCCGGATCGATAAGCTCTGGATTGAAAAATACAAAAAAGGAACCCTGCCAAACTTTGACGCCACGGCATCTGATGTTGACGATCTGTCGTTCCTGCTGAAAGAAACCTCACGCATCTTCGTGAAAGACTTTGACGAGGAGTTTTTCACAGAGTACACGCCGTACACCACCACTTTGGGAATGGACTTAAGAAGCATTCAGGACGCGATTGTTTACAACAACATCCACGAGAGCCTGCACTTGGGATACGCCATGGCACAGAAACGAGCGTTGCTGGGCGAGGATGAAAATTGGTAACCGAAGATCTGCGGATCTTAGTACAGACTAAATGAAAGAAGATTTTATATTCGGGCTCAGACCCGTTATCGAGGCGATAGAGGCCGACAAAACCATCGACAAGATATTCTTGCAGAACGGATTGCAAGGCCCCATCATCGCCGACCTGAAAAAGCTACTGTCGAAACACAGCATACGGCCGAACTATGTTCCGGTGGAAAAGCTGAATCGCTTTACCCGAAAGAACCACCAAGGCGTGGTGGCTTTTATCTCCGACATTCCTTTTCATAAAATAGAAGATGTGCTGCCGCAGATTTTTGAAGACGGACGTACGCCGTTTCTGCTTATGCTCGACCGACTTACCGATGTACGGAATTTCGGCGCCATTGCAAGAACCGCCGAGTGCACGGGCGTAGACGCCATCATCCTCCCCGAAAAAGGTGCGGCACCCGTCAACTCAGACGCTATTAAAACCTCGGCCGGAGCCTTGTACAATGTGAGAATTTGCAAAGAAAAGAATTTAGCCCACACGGTAGATTATCTGCAGCAATCGGGCGTAAAAGTATTCGCGGCCAGCGAAAAAGCCAAGCAATTGGTTTATGATGAAGATTTCAGAGAGCCTTGTTGCATAGTTATGGGCAACGAGGAAACCGGAATTTCAAAAGAAGTTCTGCATCATTCCGACGAAAAAATAAAGCTGCCCATCGAGGGCAAAACCCAATCACTCAATGTCTCTGTAGCCTGCGGCGCCATTCTTTACGAAGCCGTAAGACAGAGAATCCTATCCGAGGGCAAAACCGACAGCCTCGGAGAAATATAAAAAAGATGAAGAAAATAACAGCCACAGCGTTTCTGTTTGCCGCCTTGGTTTCGTGCAAGAAAGAAACGGTAAAAACCGAAAATACCGCCGCAAGCACCAACGGACAAAACCCCACAACCGCCACGGTAAAAGATTCTGTGCAAGCAGAGGAAATAAAACCTGCTTTGGCAGATTCTGCCGGCGTCTACCGGCTGCGCTTCAAACTGGAAAAAGGCAAAACTTATCCGTTTGTCACTTACCAAAAAGATTCCAAAACCTTGACCGATCCTTCGGGCAAGTCGGTTTCGGGCACGGACGAATCGGTTGATGAGATGTCGTTCACCGTTACCGATGTGAAGGACGGAGTTTATACGTTGGATGTGAAATTGATATCGAAGAAGAATTCAACGACGTCCGAGGGGAAAACCATTACCATCGACACCCGAGGCAAAGAGCCGACAGACGACAATCTGAAACTCTTCTGGAATGTGAACAAAGCCTTGATGGGCAATACATTGCAGATGAAAATGGACCGCAGCGGAAAGATTCTCTCGGTTTCGGGCTTTGATCCTATTTATAAAAAAATAGGCTCTACGCTGGCACCTATCATCAAAGATGCAAAGGAGCGCGACGCCATTGCGCAAGGCTTCAAACAGAGCTTTAACGAGAAAGTCCTGAAAGACCAACTGCGCAAGAGCCTGACCGTGATCCCGGCGAAAGGCGTGAAACTAGGCGAAAGCTGGACCGAAACCAGCAATATATCGCCCGACGGCAAAGTGAAAAACAGCACCACTTTTACCCTGAGCAAAGTAGGTGACGATATTGCAGAAGTAACCGTGAAAGGCGGCGTGCCGCGCACGGGCGACAAGAAAAATGCGGCCCATGACCTGCCTATTCAAAGAATGAAACCAAGCCGGAAC
>RDDY01000320.1 GCA_003852805.1 Chryseobacterium sp. | reverse complement strand
ACCGGCATGGTGGGCCAAGTGATGTTGAAGGTTTTGGAAGAGCGCAATTTGCCGATTACCGAACTGATTCCCGTAGCTTCGGAAAGATCGGTCGGCAAAACCGTGTCCTTTGCGGGCAAGGATTACCCGATTGTGAGCATGCAACAAGCCATCGACAGGAAACCGCAGATCGCATTGTTCTCAGCCGGTGGCGAGACATCAAAGAAGTACGCTCCCGAGTTTGCAAAGGCGGGCACTACGGTCATTGACAATTCGTCGGCTTGGCGTATGGAAGCCGGCATTCCGCTCGTGGTACCCGAGATAAACGCAAATGGATTGACCGCGGATGATAAAATCATTGCCAACCCCAACTGCTCTACCATTCAATTGGTTATGGTGCTGAATCCGCTGAAAGAAAAATTCGGTCTGAAGCGCGTAATCGTTTCTACCTATCAATCGGTTACCGGTACCGGCAAAGCGGCCGTAGATCAATTGGAGGCGGAGATTCGTGGTGAGGACGGCGACAAAGTTTATCCTTACCCGATTTTCAAAAACGCATTGCCGCACTGCGATGTTTTCGCCGATGACGATTACACCAAAGAAGAGCTGAAATTGATGAACGAGCCGCGCAAAATCATGGCCGATAATTCGTTCAGTTTGTCGGCTACTGCGGTACGCGTTCCCGTGCAAGGCGGACACTCCGAAAGTGTCAATATAGAGTTTGAAAATAATATCACCATCGATGAGATAAAGCAAGTATTGTCCGACGCGCCGGGAATAGAATTGGTGGACGATGTCTCTGCCCACCGTTACCCTATGCCGCTGTTTGCCGAGGGAAAAGATGAGGTCTTCGTGGGCCGCATACGGCGCGATCCGTCCCACCCACGAGCCGTAAACCTTTGGATCGTGGCCGACAATCTGCGGAAAGGCGCCGCAACCAATGCGGTACAGATAGCCGAGTACCTCATAAACAACAAAATAGTATAAAAATTGAAAGAAGCAGAAATGCTTCTTTTTTTATTTAGATAGCTCTAACAATGACAGTACCCTCACCCGAAAAAAGAAGTCCGATTCCCTTTCAGCGCAATGTTGCCTTTGTAGGTGTAGCACTGTTCATCGCCAAAGTAATCGCTTGGCAGATGACCGGATCCGATGCCGTCTTCTCGGACGCGATGGAAAGCATCGTAAACATCATCAGCGCATTTATGGGCCTTTATGCGTTGTACTTGGCTGCCAAGCCGCGCGACAGCGATCACCCGTACGGACACGGCAAGGTAGAATTTATCACTTCGGGCATCGAGGGCACATTGATCATCTTGGCCGGCATCATGATTTTGGTACAAGCGACCAAGAGCATCATAAACGGCAATGAGCTACAGCAACTGGACTGGGGAATGCTGATTATCTTGGCCACGGCCGTTGTGAATTATCTGATGGGTTGGATTTCGATCAGAAAAGGAAAAGCCATTTCCTCTCCCGTGCTCGTCTCATCGGGGAAACACCTGCAGTCAGACACCGTTACCACCGTCGGGGTTTTCGTCAGCTTAATCGTTGTTCGCCTGACCGGCCGGGCCTGGTTGGATGCTGTAGTGGCAGCGGTTTTGGCTATCTATATCATGAGTATCGGCTATAAGATTCTACGCCGGGCCATCAGCGGTATCATGGACGAGAAAGATGAAGACCTGGTGGAACAGATCGCGAAAGTTCTTCAGGAAAACCGTAAAGTAGAATGGATCGACATCCACAATATGAAAGTGCAGCAATACGGCGCCAGCTTACACATCGATGCACACATCACATTGCCGTGGTACTACAGTCTGCGCGAGGCTCACAAATTGATGGAAGAAGTTATACAACTCTTGGCTGCCAACACCGAGCGGACGGTGGAATTCAATTTCCATATGGATGACTGTCGCTCTATATCGTGCCCGGTTTGCCGCATAGATTGCCCGGTGCGCGTGCATCCTTTCACCAAGGAAATAGAATGGAACCTGAAAACCATTACGCAGCCGGACAAGCACACGACTACGCCTGCTGTCTCTGCTGATGGTCCAGATAATAAAACACAGGAATAATCAGCAAAAGAATCAACGGCTGAATGACAAAGCGCCGCAGATAAAATGTATAAAGCGTTCCCAACTTCATCTCATTTGCGATACTGAAATAATAGAGCGGGAAAATCAGCGCGAAAACAATCGCCATCAACAGGACCGTCTGCCACAGTTTTTTTAAGCTTCCGAAAAGGCCGTAAATCACCCCGGCGGAAAACAAAAGATTCAGCCCGAAGCGCAAAATATGGCTCGCGATCAATGATGAGCCGTTAAATACCGGTGGCGTGCCTGATTTATAGTTTCCTCGGAAAAATGCGAGAAAAGGATCATAGAAGATATTGTCTTCCAAGACACGAACGCCTACAAGGCCGAGAACCGACAGCAATAAGAGCAGTATTCTAAGCAGCTTTTTCATCCTTCAATACAAAGAACTTGACCCAAACCAGCCAGAGCGCCACCACACCGCCATAGATAATGGCCGGAAACAAATAATCGTGCGCGGGTTTCATCTGCCCCGGGTGCGCTACCGCAATATAATTCAACAGAACAATTCTGCCGATATTCAGCAAATACAAGATCACCAGCCCCGCAACGGCGAAAAGAAGCGTTCTTTTGAACCCTTTATAAAACGCGAAAACGAAGGCAAGAAACAAGATCATGATGGAAACGGCGTTGCAGCCTTCTACCATTCGCGTGGCGTAGATCCCTCTAACCACATACATTATTCCGTCGTAGGCGTTGCTTTGTTCCAAGGTTGTTTGCAGCCCCGCGGTGTTCTGCACAGTGCTGCACTGTTTGGCCATCAATGTGGTCAGCGGATCTATCATGCCCTTGCTCTCGTAGAAATACAGATAAGCTTGATAAGCGGCCAGCAGCGCAAAGTAAATCAGCACAAAGCGCAGCAGAATTTTCAGTACAGGCAGAAACTCTCTCACGCGCCAAAATTACAGAATTAATCTTTCCCGAATCTGTATCTTTGTTCGGCAATGCAGCATACGGCTCACGATTTTTTAGAAGAATATTTCGGCACCGAAGATTTCCAAATCGAGATGCTGCCGAAGAGCGGTTCGGCACGATCGAATTTTATCGTTCACAGCAACGCAGACCGCTTCATCTTAACCGTCAACGGCAACCTGCGCGAGAACGAAGCTTTCCTTTATTTCACCGGTCTCTTCGAGGAATACAATCTCAATGTACCGAAAGTATTTGCCGTTTCGCGGGACCGGGAAATGTACCTTCAGGAATACCTCGGCACGCATACCTTTTCTCAAATCATTGCCGAGGAAGGACACAGCCCTCGCGTTAAAGAGTTATTCCTGAAAAGCATCGATCTGTTGTACCGGTTTCAGACGTGCACCGAGGGCGTGATTGATTACTCCCGCACATTTGAGTATGAGCAATACGATGAATTGCCGATCATTCATGATCTTTATTATTTCAAGAATTTCTTGGCCGATGTGCTTGAGCTGCCTTACCATAAATCTTCACTGCTCATAGAATTTCATCAAATTGCCGAAACGGTCAAAAACTTAAAGCCACGCAGTCTGATGATCCGCGACTTTCAGGCACGCAACATCATGATCGACGGTGACCGCATCAGCTTCATAGATTATCAGTCGGCCATGGCAGGCCCGGCGGTTTATGATTTGGTTTCCTTTATTTACCAAGCCAAGGCCGCTTTTCCCGCCGATTGGAAAAAAGAGGCAGAAGATCGTTTCTCCGGATTTTACAGCGAACAAATAAGCCGTACGGATTTTGATACAGCGGTCGATTATTGTAAGTTGATGCGTTATCTCCAAGTACTGGGCGCCTACGGTTTCCGCGGGCTTGTGCAGCACAAGACTCATTTCTTGGACAGCCTTCCGCGGGGCATCGAAAACATCCATCTGTTTGCCGAAGAGTGGCAAGAAATGCATAAGTACCCCGAGCTGCAAGGATTGATTCGGCAGTTGGCCGATTTTGATCTAAACTCCGCTATCGGCGAAATAAACAATTAAGTGATCGGCAACCCAATATTGCCAAGCAATAAACTTATTATGCAAGAACAACAATTAACCATAGACATCCACAGTTTTTCTTATAAAAAAGGAGGAATTCCGAAAGACGTCACCGAGAACGGCGGCGGCTTTGTCTTTGACTGCCGCGGAATACTGAACCCGGGCCGTATCGAGGAATACAAACAGCAGACGGGAAATGATGTAGCCGTGCAAACTTATTTGAAAGAGAAAACCAAGATTCACGATTTCTTGGACGCGGTGCACACGCTGGTTTCCATCAATATAGACAATTATCTGCAGCGCGGCTTCGCCAATCTGCAAATCAACTTCGGCTGTACGGGCGGCCAACACCGCTCGGTTTATTCAGCCATAAAAACAGCGGAGTTCATCCGTGAAAAATATCCGCAGGTGAAAGTAGTGTTGACCCACGACGAACAGGCGCACCTTAACGAATGAAAGCCATGATCTTCGCTGCCGGAAAAGGCACCCGACTCAGACCTTTCACAGACCGTCATCCCAAGGCACTGGCAAGCGTCAACAAGGTTACGCTCTTGGAGCGCAACATTCGTTATCTGCAAAGCTTTGGCATCCAAGAGTTTGTCATCAATATCCACCATTTCGGCCCGCAGATAATAGACTTTTTACGGGAAAATGATTATTTTGGTTCCGAAATCAAGATCTCGGATGAGAAGGATCAACTGCTCGAAACCGGCGGCGGACTATTGTTTGCCCGAAGATATTTGGCCGGAGACGAGAGTTTCGTCGTGATGAATGCCGATATTCTGACGGATATGAATCTGAATGATCTGATCGAAAGTCACCGAAAGAGCGACAGACTCGCCACCTTGGCAGTATCCGATCGGGACAGTGCCAGGAAATTGTTGTTCGACGACGAAGATCGTTTGCAAGGCTGGTTAAACAAAACTACGGGCGAGGAGCGCTTGGCAGGCGATAAGGTCAACTTGAAAGAAAGAGCGTTCAGCGGCATCCACTGCATCAGCCCGAGAATCTTTGACAAAATAGAACGCCGGGGAACCTTCTCCATTATGGATGCTTACTTGGACCTGATGGATTCCGGAGAGATCTACGGTTACGAGCATAACGCCCGCTTGATCGATGTGGGAAAGCCGGCAGCCGTTGCCGAGGCAGAAAAATACTTTGTATGAAAAAAATTAAACGACACAGCAAGACCAAGCAAGAAGCACAGTCCGACGATATCAGCGTAGAAGACCGCAGACTCCACGAGAGTTTTCGGCAAAAAACTTGGGACGAAACCGTTACCAAGGACAGCTGGATGGTTTTTAAAGTCATGGCCGAATTTGTAGACGGTTATGAAAAAATGGCCAAGATCGGCCCATGCGTTTCCATCTTCGGTTCTGCACGGTTAAAAGAAGATGATCCGTATTACAAACTGGCGATAGAAATCGCCGAAAAAATAACCGATATCGGTTTCGGTGTAATCACCGGCGGCGGCCCCGGCATTATGGAAGCGGGCAACCGAGGCGCGCGTGCGGGCAACGGAAAGTCCATCGGTCTGAACATTGATTTGCCGTTTGAGCAGCACTACAATCCGTACATAGACAAAGGCTACAACATCAATTTCGATTATTTCTTCGTGCGCAAAGTGATGTTTGTAAAATACTCGCAAGGGTTTATTGTGATGCCCGGAGGCTTCGGTACGCTGGATGAGGTAAGCGAGGCGCTGACACTAATCCAGACCAACAAGATCGCGCGGTTCCCCATCGTGATGGTGGGCACCAAATTTTGGAGCGGCCTTTTGGATTGGTTTAAAGATACCTTGTTGGAAAACGGCCTGATCAACGCATCGGATCTCGAACTCTTCCGCGTGGTGGACACCGCCGATGAGGCTGTAGCGCACATCAAAGCCTTTTACGACAAATATTCCGTCAGCGTCAATTTTTAACCGGCACAGCATTTGTGCCATCTAAGCAAAAAAAGAATGAAAAAAATCACAGCACTGTTGTCGTTGTTCGCGGTGTTCTTTGCAAGCTTCGCCTTTGCACAGTTTCACTCCAGCATGACAAAGGTAGATTACGCTGACGGCGCACTGAAATTCACCACCAAGATGAATTCTGCCGATGTGGCCAAGACCATAAAAATAGATCCCAATACTACGGGTTTTGAAGCCGAGGTGAAGAAATACGTCGGCAGCAAAGTGAGCGTTTCGGTCAACGGCGCTCCGGTTCAGCTGACCTTCACATCGGGTCAGGTAAACGGCGAGTCGGTTTGGGTTTATTATGAGGCGCGCGGCGTGGGCAATGTTTCGAGCCTTCGTATCCGCAACAGCATACTGATGGAGAGTTACCCCAAGCAGTTAAACTTGGTCAATATCAACTATCCGCAAGGACGCGTGACCGACCACCGCATCAACAAATCGATTTACAAT
>RDDY01000031.1 GCA_003852805.1 Chryseobacterium sp. | reverse complement strand
TTGGAAATTTTATTGTCCGATTTGTAGATAACGGAATTGAATTTCCGCGCGTTCAATAAGTCATCGTAGCTTACCTGCGCCATCATGTTTTTGGGGTTGAAGACAAAAGAATTTGCCAATTCTTCTCGCGCGTCGGGATAGAAAACCCAAAAGATATCGATCAGTTCATCATTGGCAAAAGCAGTACCCAAGGTTTGTGGATCACGGCCCATGGGTGCAATTCCTAAAAGGCGATAGCGCAGTTCTCCGTCGCGGCGGTCTATGTACCACATGCCTTTTATTTTGATGAGCTTTACGTCTTGCGACTTGGTTTCGTAATAGTCTGTTCCCTCCAAACGGTCTTGCTCGGTAATGGTTTCGCCCGCATTGATTTTATCGATCAAGAAATCTGCAATGACCACGCGCTGCAACTTTTTCTGAATTTCGTCCGACGTCAGCTTTTTCTTGAACATCTCATCATCATAAACCTCGGTAATGCGCCCGGCGCGGATGCCGTCCAAAAGCGCTTGATACAGAGATTTATTCTGAGCAACGAGGTTGTCTTTCTGGGCAAACAGCGGTTGGTTTATCTTTTCGTTCAGGTCGATTATTTCCCAAACCACCATGCTGCGCAGGATATCTTTTTCGTCAATGTACGCATACTCCGCAGGCTGGCGGCGCAGTTCCGGGTCGGCCGCAATTTTTTGCTGTTGCTCTTCGCGTGCCTTTCTGAACTCTTCGGCCGATTTGGCATTAAGGATCGATTGCGAGAAAACCGCTCCCGATACCATTAAAAAGAAACTGCTGATCAAATATCTCATGACGGAAGACTTTATAAATTATTGGATGTTGATGATCACAGGAGTGATGTTCTTTAACTGCTGGTTTCCGATGCCGCTAGCCGTGGCTTGGATGTCGTAGATATTTACAACGTCGCCGGCGCGCAATTCGTCTGTCAGGCCGCGTAATGATGACAAAGAACTGCCGTTGATGAACATGGCGCCTCTTCCCGGGATCTTGACTCTGAAGCCCGTAACGGTAAAGCTCACAGGGAAATCAAAATCGGGAATGGTGGCCGTGACATGCTGGTTGGGCACGGACGATCCGGGCATTGCGGTGACGTTGGCATTACGCACCTGACCTTCTGCTCTCGGGATATTCTTGATGCGGAACGGATACGTCTGGCTCTGCACTTGGCCGTTTGGCGCACGACCCGAGATGGTAATGTTAACCATAGTTCCTTGCCCCGGCATGATGTTCCATTTACCGCCGCCGCCCGTAACCGTTGCGCCCGGAGCCGATAGTTGAATGGTTTTATGATCGATGCCCAACATGGTGGCCGATACCGGATTTTGCACACCGCGGTAGAGAACATTCATTTTATCTGCGGACAGAGAGGAGCCGACCTGCATAGGAATGATGTGCGGTTTGTCGCCCGTCACCACCGTATAGGTATGTCGATAAGGCACCGAAACCGTTTTGCCTTCGGTGGTTTTCATATTGATGACGCCCGTGATGCTGTGCTCGCCCACTTGTGTAGTGTTGAGAGAGCGGAAGCCCTGTCCGTCTGTCACGCGGTCTACATTGGATATACTTACCGGCAAAGCATTATCATATGAACCGATATACACCTTGGCCTGCGCAGGCTGGCCCTGCAATACAACGTTGGGTGCCACAACGATAGCGTCGTAAGCATTGAACTTGATATCGGCATCGATCTTTTCCTGAAGCATGATACCCAACGCATCTGACTGTATATTGCGCGCTTCGGCTTGGATGATCTCCAAATTGGCCAAGGCCGCTACCAAGGGTTGGCTGTAAAATTTATAGGTAAGCCAAGCCTTTCCGTTGACTTTTTTGGGGAACTCAGTAATCAAGTTTTCCTTAGCTCTGCTTGTAACGGTACGGAAATGTTGGTTTCCGTTGAATGTATTGACGATGAAAAGACGGTAATCATCCATCAGCTTTTTCAACTGTTGTGCTTTTGCCGAAGCTTTCGACTCGTTACCGTTGGTAAAGAAAATCGCTGTTGCCGCGTCGGGATTGTTGAGAGCCGAGAAATCTACATCTGCCGGATCAGTGCTCGCTTTATAGCCTGTTTTGGAAATCAGTTCGGTCTTCAGCTGCTCTATGAAAGAATTCAGCGCATCGGCTTTCTGTGCAAGAGTCAGGTAATCTCGATAGGCTTTGCCGAAATTTTTGGGCGAGTTTTGGGCTTTCTCTTTCAGGGTTTGCTCAAATATCCTGTTCTTTTCCTGCGTCAACAGACGGGATGACGACAGCGATAATTGAGTATCGTTAAAAGAGCGGAGGATCTCCTGATCGATCTGCATGGCCAGCATTGCGATGAACACCAGATACATCAGGTTGATCATCCTCTGCCGCGGCGATAAATGTTCTCTTGCCATTTCTGTGGATTACAGTTTCGGAAAAGATCAGCCCTTCATGGCATTCAGCATTCCACCGTAGATTTTATTGAGATTTTGGACGCTGGCGGTCAAGCCTCTCAGTTCTTGGTTCAGCTTCTCTGTATGTTCGGCAGACTGCTCCAAGTCGTCCACATATTGACCGGTGTATTTGGTGTAGCGTTCGGTATTCTCAGATTGTATGGCGTACAGTTTATTCATTTGCTGTAGGTGTCCCGACGCCTTTGCCATTTCATCGTTATAACGATCGGTGAACTGTGCAGACTGCTCCAGCCCTGCTGCATATCGGCTGCCGGCCTCGGTATAGGCCGCCGCACTTTCGCGCTGCTGTTGGAAGAGGTTATTCATCTGCTCCAGATGGTGGGCGGCACGGCTGATCTCGTCATTGTATTTCTGCATCTGTGCTGCATCTGCAACGGCAGTATTCATGCGCGCCACATTGTCGGAGAAATTCTGTATCCCGGTCGACAATCTTTCAAAAACGCCGGTATCCAAGTTTGCTTGCTGCAGCATATCATCCAACTTCTCTGATAAAGACACTCCGCTGCGGACGCCGCCGCCTGCGGCAAAACCGTTCTCTGCCGGTGCAACTGCGCGCGGCTGCACGTTGTCCTTCAGTTCGGGATAAACCTTTTCCCAATCGTATTCTTGTTTCGGCGGGTTAAAAGCAAATACCACGAAGATCGAGGCTTCCACCAAGAGACCGAGGCCCAAAATGGCATTGCCGCTGAGGAAACCGACGTTGATATGCAGCATCTTGAAGAATACGCCAAGAATAACTACTGCCGCACCTAAAGAATAAACGAAATTGAGGATCTTATCTTTTGTCTGGAACATAACGGTACTGCGGTTATTTTGTTCTTCTTTTCACTTTTGGGGTGGCGCCTGCCGGAATGCCTTGCGCTGTGCGGAAACCGATATAGCTTCGCGCGGAGTCTTTGTGCTCCCAATCACGCGACGACGTCATCAGCATCATACCGATATCCTTCCACGAGCCACCGCGAACGGTCTTGCGCGGATCATTGCTGTTTCTGCTCTGCAAATCGGGGTTCAGCGCCGAGGTATACAGATAAGAAGCGTTGTGGTACGGTGAATCTGTCCACTCCGCAACGTTGCCCGCCATATCATACAGACCATAGCCGTTTTTCGGGAACTTTTTCACGGGCGCCGTGTATACGTAGTTGCCCGTTTTTTCGTCCTCCATGTAATTGCCGCGCTTGGGCTTGAAGTTTGCCAAATAACAGCCGCGGTCATCCATCATAGACGGTCCGCCCCACGGATAGCTTGCATTTTGTCTGCCGCCTTTGGCAGCATATTCCCATTCTGCTTCTGTCGGCAGGCGGAACGGCATCGGCTTTTGCTTCTTTTTGCGCAAACTCTCGTTGTACTCGGATTTCAGCTGTGTCTTGAAGTTGGTGAACGCGTTGGCCTGTTCCCAAGTAACACCGACCACAGGATAATTGCTGAAAGCTTTGTGGTGGAAATACTGCGTGAAGATAGGCTCGGTGTTGGCGTATTTAAAATCCTTTACCCAAACCAAAGTGTCGGGGTAAATAGCCACCGATTTTTTCTTGAAGTATGATGCATTTCGGGTTTGGTCCAAAGCGGCTTGGTAAGTATCTTCATACTGATACGTATACACCAGCTTCTTGGTATCCAACAGTCGTTCGTTATTGATGCGCTGTGCCGGCGGAATGTACATAGACTCCAAGACTTCGGCATACGCCTCGTCAGGATAGTCGCGTGTGTTCCAGTAAAGCGGAATGCGCCAATTGAGTTTCTTGGTATCCACTTCCGGACGACCGTCTCGCCCGCCCAAAGATTCTATGTAACGCTCGTAAGCGTTCATCTCCTCAGGATTGCGCTCTTCCTCCGTAATATCCAAGTAAGCATAATCTCCAATGGTGCCGCGGCCCTCGTCAACCTCATCGCCCGCACGTTCGGCCAGCATGGTTCTGACGATAGAGTCTCTGACATAATTGATGAATACACGATACTCTGCATTGGTCACCTCGGCTTCATCCATGAAAAAAGGCGCGACCGTCACCGTACGCAGCGGCGCACGCTCGGGCGTACCGGTATAGTCATAATCTGCCTGCCCCAGCACAAAAGATCCACCGGGGATCAGTACCATGCCGTAAGGCCGCTCCGGGATGTAGGATGAAGATTTCTCCCGCGGGATGAGTTCACCTCTCGTACCGTACGGGCCTGAAGAAGAAGACCTTCTGCCGCAGGCCACCAACATTGTCAGTACAGATACCCCCAGAATCAGATTATTTACCTTTCTCACAAATGATATGCTTTTGGATGATCTTGCAATTTTAATAAAACTTTAACGTTTCTTAAAATATTATATTGTGCAGCCGCACAAAATTATTCTACCGTTACGGATTTTGCCAAGTTTCTCGGCTGATCCACGTTGGCACCGCGATAAACCGCAATGTAGTACGCCAACAGCTGCAACGGAACCGACGCAACGATCGGCGAGAAGCATTCTGCGGTATCCGGAAACTCGATAACGTAATCCGCCATCTGTGCCACCTGCTCATCGCCTTTGGTAACCACCGCGATTACTTTACCTTTTCTTGCTTTGATCTCTTGCACGTTGCTTACGATTTTTTCGTAATGACCTTGGCGCGGTGCAATGATAACGGTTGGCATATTTTCATCGATAAGCGCAATCGGGCCGTGCTTCATTTCTGCCGCAGGATAGCCTTCTGCGTGGATGTAGGAGATTTCCTTCAGTTTCAACGCACCTTCCAGCGCAGCCGGGAAATTGTAACCGCGGCCTAAATATAGGAAGTTGCTCGCATCTACAAAGTCGTTGGAGATTTTCTTCACATACTCGTGGCAGCTTTCCAGCACCTCTTCCACTTTCGTAGGAATGGCATCCAGCTCGGCGATCAATGCGTGGAAATCGGCTTTGCTCAGGTTCCCGTTGTGGTGGCCGAGTTTCAGAGCGATCAATGAAAGTATGGTCAGCTGCGCAGTAAATGCTTTGGTAGACGCTACGCCAATCTCCGGCCCCGCGTGGGTATAAGATCCCGCATCGGTAATCCTGGCGATGCTGGAATCGATGACGTTGCAGATGCCGTAAACAAACGCGCCTTTTTCCTTGGCCAGCTTGATTGCCGCCATGGTATCGGCTGTTTCGCCCGACTGTGAAATGGCAATTACCAGATCTTTCTCTGTGATGATCGGGTTACGGTAGCGGAACTCGGAAGCATATTCCACCTCCACCGGAATGCGGGCAAACTCTTCGATCAGGTATTCACCGATAAGACCGGCGTGCCAAGAGGTACCGCAAGCAATGATGATGATGCGCTCGGCGCGGTTAATTCTTTCCAAATGATCCCAGATGCCGGCCATATTGATCAGGCCTTCTTCTACCAAGAGACGACCGCGCATGGTGTCGCGGATGGATTTCGGCTGCTCGAAGATTTCCTTCAACATAAAGTGATCGAAACCGCCTTTCTCTATCTGCTCCAGAGACAGCTTCAATGCTTGGATCTCCGGCTCTACGTGGCTGTTGTCTTCAATCTTGTTGATGCGCACTCCGTCCTGTAATGAAATGGTAGCCATGTGCCCATCTTCCAAATAGATAGCTTCTTTGGTAAACTCTACAAACGGAGACGCGTCGGAAGCAATGAAGTATTCTTTGTCGCCCAGGCCGATGGCCAACGGTGAGCTCAAGCGCGCCACAACCAACAGCCCCGGATAATTCGTATGCATTACCGTAATGGCGTAGGCACCGTAGACCTCATTCAGCGCAACACGAACCGCTGTCGGAAAGTCGCATTGTTGCTCATCCATGACGAATTGGATCAGGTTGACCAAAACCTCGGTATCCGTCTCCGAGCGGAACTCAAAGCCTTTTTCGGTCAGCATGGTTTTGATGGTATCGTAATTCTCGATGATGCCGTTATGCACCAAGGCGATTTTGCCGTCGTTGGAAAGATGGGGGTGAGAGTTTTGATCACTCGGCACACCGTGCGTGGCCCAGCGTGTGTGCCCCATCCCTATATGTGCGGTTTTCTGTAATCCGTCGGCTATATCTTCCAAG
>RDDY01000108.1 GCA_003852805.1 Chryseobacterium sp. | reverse complement strand
TGTCAGACGCTTTCATTTCCGCCAGCTTTACGGCAGTTTCGGGATTCTCTTTGAGCGCCTCGGCGTCGCCCTCGCTTTCCAAAACATTAAGCTGTTCTTCGATATCGGCAGCATCGGGGGTGTCGTCTTCGGTTTGGCTTTTTACAATCTCTTGGAGAATTTCGGGATCGCTCGTCATGGAAGCATCTTCCTGCTGTTCCGTTTCTTTTTCCCGCGTCGGATGTTCTTCAGGCGGCAGTTCTCTATGATCCGCGTTTTCGCTCGGGACATTGGTCGGAATTTCTTCAACCGGCAGATCTTGATCTTCCCCGGTTTCTGCTTCATCAATCTCAGCGATGCGGTTTCGCCCTTTCGGAAACGAACTCTCCATCGGTGCCGAGATATGCGGTGGCGGCAGTTGCGGAATATCGGCAGTCGTCTCAGCTACCTCCTTGCCTACAACAATCGCTTCAGAAGGTGCCGAATCAGAAATTACAGGCTGAGCGCTGTCTTGCTGTGCCGATATCTGTTTTGGCAGATCGATCCTTGCTTCAACATCTTGCGGAGATTTTCCGGCGTTGACAAGATTGTACAGGATTTTTTTATTCGTTGTATAACCGGCGGTAACGCTCAGTTCTTTCTTGTACTCCTCTGGTGCAAATCTGTGCAAAGCCATCAGATAGAGCGCGCGCACGGATTGCACATAGGGATAGTTGGAAATTTCGCGCCGCATCAGATCCAAATCCGAGGTCTTCATTTGCGCCGGATCGCGCAATAAATTCAATACTCTGCTGTTCATGGTCTACCAGTTTGCGACGATATCGTTAAAAATCTTGTTGATGATCCGCTCGTTGACAATTTTCACCTGCGAAGCCTCAATCTGCTGTATGCTCATGTCACTGTTGAACACCGCTTCATCCGAATAACTGCGGTCGAAATTTTTGTCCGGCTCTATGGCATTTTCATAATGCACGCGAACGGTGATGGTTAATTTGTTCTGAGCGGCCTGAATGGTGCCTCCCGGCGCATCGACAGGCGAAGAAATGGTGGTGGGCGAAATTACATAATCCGTGATCTCGCCTTCTATCAACAGATGCGGCGCCTCGGTAGTGCCTTTCAGATTGGTACGTTGCAAGAATCGGTTTTGAAGTGCGATGGAAAACTCCTGACTCAGATCGGGGTTGACCAAAGCGGCGTTGTTTGGGAAAGGGTTGATCTTGATCGTTTTTATCTCGGGGCTCAGATTGGCGTTGGTGAAGGAATAACAGCCGCACAAGGGCAGTGCCGAGACCAACAGAAGCGTTATAAGTTTCTTCATTGCGCGGCTTAGTCTTCCAGGTTAAATTGCTTGATCTTGCGATACAGCGTACGTTGAGAGATCCCCAATTCGTCGGCGGCTTTGTTCCGGCGGCCTTTATGCTTTTCCAAAGCTTTGATGATCAGTTCTTTCTCGTTATTCTGCAAAGACAGAGATTCGGGTTCTTTCTGCTCTTCTTCTATTTCCACATCTTCCACATATTCGTCATCTGTAGCAGGCAACGGCGTTGCGGATTGCGGATTGTTGTTGCCTTCGAAATATAATAAAGAGGAAGGGTTGGCGGTTTCAGGTCGATAAATACGGTTGATCAGATTCTTCTCATTGTGGCTGAGCTCTGTATTTTCCCTGGTTTTGATCAGTTCTGCCGTCAGAGATTTGAGATCATTGATATCGTTTCTCATGTCAAACAATATCTTGTACAGGATTTCTCGTTCTGAATTGAAATCGGACGAAGCCTGTGAAGTACGCACCAAGGCATTGGTATTTTCGGGTGCCGACGGAGCAATATATTCCGCCAGCCGGTCTGCGGTCATCTGCCGTTTCTGCTCTACCACCGTCAGCTGTTCTACCAAGTTTCTGAGTTGACGCACATTTCCCGGGAAATTGTAGCGTGAAAGATAGCCGGCGGCTTCGGGCGTAAGTTCCAGCTCGGGCATTCTGTATTTCTCGGCAAAGTCGATGGCGAATTTTCTGAACAACAGTTGGATGTCACCGTTCCTTTCACGCAGCGGCGGCACGTCTATCTGCACCGTATTGAGGCGGTAATACAGATCTTCACGAAAACGTCCGTCGGCGATGGCTTTCATCATATTGACGTTGGTGGCTGCCACAATGCGCACGTTGGTTTTCTGCACGTTGGAAGAACCCACCTTCATAAATTCGCCGCTCTCCAAGACGCGCAGCAGTCGCACTTGAGTCTGCAACGGCAGCTCGCCGACCTCATCCAAGAAAATGGTTCCGCCGTCTGCCACCTCAAAGTAACCTTTTCTTGTGCTTGTGGCGCCGGTAAATGCGCCTTTCTCGTGACCGAAGAGTTCTGAATCTATGGTTCCCTCGGGGATGGCGCCGCAGTTTACCACAATGTACGGCATGTGTTTTCTGTGCGAAAGCGAGTGGATGATCTTCGGGATAAACTCCTTCCCGACGCCGCTCTCACCGATGACCAAAACCGAAATATCGGTAGGCGCCACCTGAATGGCTTTTTCCAACGCGCGGTTAAGTGCCGGATAGTTGCCGATTATGCCGAAGCGTGATTTTATGGATTGTAGTTCTGTCATTTCTGATGTTGTTTGGGTTCAATCTTTGCGGGGAGAATCGTTCGTCATCTAAAGCAGTCGTATGGCTTTATACGGTTTCCCCCAGCAGCGTCCCCTGCGTATTGTCAAAGACAAAGACATTTACCAAGTCGCCCACTTTTTGGCCTTCTACCTTATCAAAAACCGCAACGGCATTTTGAGAGTTTCTGCCCTTCCACTGGTTTTTATTCTTTTTGCTTTCGCCTTCTATGAGGATTTCATGCACGCGTCCGACATAAGATTCCATGCGCTTGCGCGATAGTTCGCCCTGCAGATCGATGACCTCTTGCAGTCTTCTTTTTTTGACCTCTGCCGGAACATCGTCTTCCATCTTCTTGTGGGCGGGCGTGCCGGGCCGCTCTGAATAGGCAAACATATAACCGTAGTCATATTCCACCGCGCGCATCAGAGAGAGCGTTTGCAGGTGGTCTTCTTCCGTCTCGCCACAAAAACCGACGATCATATCTTGCGAAAAAGCAATATCGGGAACAATATCCTTGGCTTCTTTAATGAGTGTCAGGTATTCTTCGCGCGTATGCTGGCGATTCATTTTCTGCAACATTCGGTCGCTGCCGCTCTGCACGGGCAGGTGCACATAGCGGCAAATGTTCGGGTGCTTTGCCATCATGCGGAAGACATCGGCCGTCATGTCATGCGGGTTGGAAGTGCTGAAACGAATCCTCATCCGCGGAACGGCAGAGGCCACCATATCCAGCAATTGTGCAAAACGCACGGCGGTAGCCTTCTGCATATCGGAAGCTTTGTCAAAATCTTTTTTCGGGCCGCCACCGTACCAAAGGTAACTGTCCACATTCTGGCCCAGCAGGGTAACCTCTTTATAGCCGTTGACCGCCAGCTCCTCGCATTCGCGGATGATGGAATGCGGATCTCGGCTGCGCTCTCTGCCGCGCGTGAAGGGCACCACGCAGAAGGTACACATATTGTCGCATCCGCGGGTAATGGTCACAAAGGCGGTCACGCCGTTACCCCCCAAGCGAACGGGACTGATATCTGCGTAGGTTTCCTCTTTTGAGAGAATCACATTGATGGCGTCTCGGCCGCCGTCGGTTTCTTTTAAGAGATTGGGCAGATCGCGGTAAGCGTCGGGACCGACGACCAGATCGACCAAATGTTCTTCTTCCAAAAACTTGGTTTTCAAGCGTTCGGCCATACAACCCAAAACGCCTACAGTAACATTCGGCCGAGATCTCTTGAGTCTTTTGAACTGTGACAACCGCATCCTTACCGTTTGCTCTGCCTTCTCGCGGATGGAGCAAGTGTTGAGCAGGATAAGGTCTGCCTCTTCATAATTCAAGGTGGTGTTGTAGCCTTCCTCGCTGAGAATCGAAGCTACGATCTCGCTGTCGGAAAAGTTCATCTGGCAGCCATAGCTTTCCAAGAAGAGTTTTCGGGAGTTCTGCGGTTTCTCTGCGATGGCATAGGCCTCGCCCTGACGGGTTTCGTCTATATATTTTTCTTGCATTATTTAAAAAGAAAGTGTCTGCAAAGTTAATCAATTTTATGACAAAGTGGCAGACGTCTGTTATTCTCGGTAAATAAAAAAGCGCTCTGTAAATGCAGAGCGCCCTGATAGTAAGTAATGTCGGCTATTACTCAATTTTGATATTGTCGATCTGAAGATCGTAATTTCCGCTCTTACCGGTTTTGATCGCGAAGATATTCTTGCCGACGGTTGTGTTGACATCGAGACCTGTCAATTTCAGTTCCACAAGCTTCCACTGTCCGCCTGTGTTGATGGCACCGTTGTACTGGTTTCCGGTAGAAGCATCCACAGCTTGGAGAAGTGTATCTGTGGTGAAATCACCCAGGTTGAACACATTGTAGGTAGAACCGTCTGATTTGTAAACATTCACCGACAGTGATTTTCCTACCGATGTACCTTTGATGTAGAAGGTAATCTTTTTGGGGCTTGCAGGCACTCCCGTTGTAGCCAGTGAGGTAAACACATAGTCATTTCCTTCCGGTACACCTTTGATCTGGAGCGAGTTGGAACCGTTCTGTCCAAGACCGATGCCCTGTGTTGCGTAAGCTTTCAAACCAAAGCTGTTAAGGCTGGAAAGGAAGTCACTCCAGTTTTCAAAATCAGCTCCTTTGAACGGCAGCACAGCGCTTGCCGACGGCCCCGTAGGCGTACCCGGATCGGGCGTGCTGATTACAAAGCGCTTGTCTTTCAAATTAAGATCATTAAGATCACGGATGTAACCCTGATAGGTAACCCCAAAGCGGCTGAGCACCATGGTAACGCTGCCGCTGCCTGCATAATCGGGAGAAATGGGCAGTCTGGCAAAAGAAGCGTAGCTGCTGTTGCGGATGATGATGCTTGCGCCGTTCTTGTCTTCCAGCATTCTGTTGGACGCCGAAACGTTTACATCAACAAAGGCCTTCGGAAGCTCGATATCTTTAAACTGTACATTTTTAATGGTTACCAGTTTATTCACGTTGGCAGGTTGCATAGCCTCGGCAATGCTGTTAAATACTACCGGAACCATGGTTGCCTTCACCGGCATATTGTCCGTGCCGCAGACTCTCGCCAAATAATTCTTGAGCAAGTTCGGGTTGATACGCCCGATGGCATACGCCGGATCATAGATGCCCAGCTTGACATTTCCGTTCTCGGCTTGTACAATGAGGCCCTTGGCGTTTATTTTCACTTTTGCGCCCAACGGAAACTGTGTGTAGAGATTGCCACCGTCTATGTCTATTTCCATTGCAATGGTGGGGTTCTCGGGCTTGTCTTGTACGTAGAGCGTCTTATAGATGTTCCCCGATTCGTCGCTGGAGGAAACAAAAGCCTCAACGATGAAATCTTCTTTTATGGCATTGGCCGCAGTGGGAGCAGCAGTACCTAAGGCCGCAAGTTCTTGCAGCGTATGGTTGGCCGGAGCGAACTTGTCTGTACACGTAATCGCAGGGACAGAATAGTCATCATCTTGTACGCAAGAGGAAAAGGTGACCAGTGACGCTATGGCCAGCAGTGCAGATTTTAAATATATCTTCGTATTCATTTCTTGATTTTTTAGCTTGGGTTAGAATCTGATTTGGGCGTTGATGAAGTAAGAACGTCCCTGTGTATACCAATATTTGGGTGCAAAGCTCGGATGTCCGCTATCGACATCTTGCTTATAATCGAGGTAAGTGATGTTCCGCGTTTGCTCAAATCCGCCGGTGATGTACTTCTTGTTGTCGAGAATGTTGTTCACCGTGGCTGTCAGCAATACGTAGTATTTACCCAATATCCACGATTTCCCGATGTTCGCATTGAAGAAATACGCTTCGGGCAATTTCGTAGGCTTGAGCAGCCTGCGCAGTTCGTCTTCGGTTATGTCCTCGTAAGGCGTGCCCACTCGTGCATCTTGAATGAACGTGTCCGTTCTGAGAACCGGAGACGGATCCAAATAACTGCGCCCCAGATAATTCCAGTTGGCACCTACCCACCAATAGTTCGGTGAGCTATAACGGAGACCCAGCGAGTAAGCCTCTTGCGGAGTGCCGCCTTGCATATAGTTTTTAAGAGCAGCCTCACCCATGTCTTTGTACGAACGGGTTACCAAGTTGCCGGCCGCGTCTCTCTCGCGGAAGGCACCTACGGCATCCGACATGAAATATACATGCGGGTTGTTCTGATAGGTATACTGTCCGTAGTTCAACAGACCGTTGGCCGTCAGCGTCGGTGTGATTTTAACCTGAGCGCCCAGTTCTACGCCCATATTGCGCTTGTCAACATTGGTCAATGCTTGTGTAACAAACGCGCCTTGTTCTATTTGGCCCTCGTTTCCGGTTTCATCCAAAGTTGTAAGTCTGACACCGTCGGCGAAGAAGCGCTGCACGTTGGTCGCGTTGCGCGTATTGATCAAAAACGCCGTCGCTCTCACTTTTACAAACGGGGTCGAAAGCACATAGCTGAGGTCATTGGCGTCTACCACGGCACT
>RDDY01000250.1 GCA_003852805.1 Chryseobacterium sp. | reverse complement strand
AACATATAATCCTTTAAAGGCTTTGGTATCAGCTTTTCTATCCACGTTGTTTTTCCTACGCCTTGTTTGCCACTAAATACAATTACGGTCTGATTTATTGCTTTATCATTGGTTACACAAGCCACCATTGCGACAAACCATTTTTTAAAACATACCTGCCATAAATCCTGCTTTGTCGTTGTAATAGTATTGGCAAGCTCTGTGATGTAGTCGGTTTCATCTTCATTGTTCGACAGGTTATCAAAATAATTTTTGAATGGGTCGAACTGTTCGCAATAATCGGAACGTAACAAATTGCGTAATGTGTTGATGTTACATTTTACTTTTGCTTTGAGTATTTCTCTCAATACGGAATTTTCTACAAAATCCGTTACAGGTTTCCAAAGCGTAGCTTTGGTAGCCTTGTACTCCAACTTTCCCGAAACTACGTTATAGCGAAAGCTATAACGGTAATTCAAAAAGGTTTCCAATCGGTCTATGAAACTCGGTTTTTCTTCTTCCTCGTCTGTATCATCTTCAGATGATTTTATGCTTTTGGATTGCTCGGAAATTTCGCCATTTGGCGAAATGGATAAGGTGCTTTTGTTATGTTCGTAGGTGTTGTTATAGGCACTGTTTACCGTTGTTGCTACTTCCTTTGCATCATAATTATAATCAGAAAGAATATAGCCCATTGCCATAGGCAATGGCACTCCTTTACGATTAAGGTTGCAAGCCAATAAATGCACAAAGTTGTTTCTATTGCCATTTACATAGCTTTCTTTCTTCTCGGTAAATCTTACGCAATGTTCATACGTTGCCAAATAATCATTACTAAATTTTTCGGTAGAAAAACCATTGCTTGCAATGGTTGGCGGTTCGGGTTCTGCTCCCTGCTCTTGGTTAAAGTAGGGGCTTAAATGTTCGGTTGAAATTACAGGATATACGGTTGCATTTTCATTGAAATATAAATCCGTGTCGTAAGACACGAAGCAAAGGCGTGTAACGTCTTTGCCCGATTTGTCAATAGGCAATTCTAAAAAATCTTCATAGAATTTTTGTAGGGTTATAAAGGCTTCCTTGTGGTTTTCTTGTGATGAATTGACTTTGACAAAGATTTTTAAACCGTTTCCCGATGGACTGATAAAAGCCGAATAAGTGTAGGGCGTTTCCTGTGCCAATGCTAAAGCATTGGTAAGCTGTTCTTTGGTAAGTTTATCAATATCCAATACTACAATTTGCGTGTACGCTGTAAGATATTCCAACTTTCTACCGCCTTTAAAAGAAGCCGAAGGTGTGAAAGCGGGCAAAGATTTCTTTGCCCTTTCGTATGCTTCCATTTTGCTCTCTGCAAGCGACTTTCTTAAATAAGTTATCACATTGATATACTTACCTGTTTTGATGTCGTTCAATACCTCAATGATTTTTTGGTTCTCTACCACTTCATTGAAGTTTTTAAAAATACTTACTACCATAACTTCCGATTTTTAAGATTGATAAAACCATTGCCTACATTACTTCTTAGCAAATGCTTTGTTGTAATGCTCCTGCAATAGTTTTTCTACGTCTGAAAGTTTGTAGTAAATTTTGTTGCCTACCTGTGAGAATGAAATATGCCCCTCATCACGCCACGTCTGGGCGGTTCGTTTGGAAATTTTCATCAGCATTAAAAACTCCTGATTGTCTAAAAACGTGTCCTTTTTAGGTTCGTTCTTTGCATTAAGGCGTTGGGTAATTTCGTCCAACCTTGCTACCAACTCTGTGTATTGGTCTTTTGATAAAATAATTGCTTCCATTTGTATAAATATTTATGATTATAGAAGCAAAGGACAGCAACATAAAAAAGTCATTATGTCCGTACTTGGTCTTTCGGGACAAGATTTATTTACAGCATTTTATCAATGTCTATTCTTTTGTGGGGTTTGGGACGTTTATCGGATTTGGACGGTGTAAGCATTGTTTTTACGGTTTCGGGACTTAATTCCCTGCCGTCTTTATCTGTGAATGAATTTACAATAACAGCAACGAAATCATTTATATTTCCGTCAATAATGGGCTTGCCGTCTGTAAACAGCTCTCTGTGCAGTTGGTAAAATATATCTACCAACTGATTGATGTTGCAATTTATTTTTAGCTTATTGAAAGGAATGCCGTTGGTATTCTTCTGCATTTGTTGTTTAGAAAATTCATCGGTTAAACGGATTAAATGCTGTATCTGGTCAATCTCTTTTTGACACTGGTCGGAATAATCGGGCAATTTTGGATTGATGAAATCTATACTTGCCTGTTCGTAATCGAACTTTTCATTGGTCAAAAACATTATTTTATCTGTATAATCGCCCATTGCATTTACTTTACTTTTTACTTCTCTGAATGAAAAATACCGTTCCTCACATTCCGCATTGATGTACTGCATTGGCGGTTTTATTTTTGTGTGCCTGTTTCTTAAAATGTCTAATTCTTTACGCTTACTTTCTATAATAGTATAGCATTTTATCATTCGTCCACGCTTGGTCGTACTGACAAATATTTCTTCGTTCTCTGAAATCAGCTTTTCAAATTTGTTTAGCCATTTAATTGGGTTGGTTGTAAAATCGCAATGGTGTGAAAAGAAATCGGGCAGTTTGGAATAGGGAAGAAAGAAAATTTTATTCATTAGTTGCTGACAATAGGCTAAATTATCGGAAATTTCTTCCTGAAATGTCGAGCAGTGTATTTTCGGACTGTTCTTTTGGAACTGCCGTATGTTCGGGAAATTGAACTGTATTTTTTATTTGATGTTTAATTGGCATAATGTAGATAATTTAAGATTGGGTCGTCTTCCGCAATCATTGACATAATAATATTTCCGTATTATTTTTTCATTTTCAACACGGTCCATTTACTGAATGTCCAGCATCTACTATGTGGAACTGATATTATTATTGCTTTGCAGGCTGTTTAATGAAAAAGTAAAAGTGCTCCCTGCTCCTAAATCACTTTTTACAGAGATTTCACCGCCCTGTGCCTGAATAAACTCTTTGCTGATGCTTAGACCTAATCCTGTACCTTCCTTCTTCGTACCGGGTATGCGGAAATATCGGTCAAATATTTTGTCAATGTATTGTGGTGAAATTCCTTGACCTGTATCCGTGACAGAGAAGCATACCTTATTACCTGTTGCGTTAACATCAATTCTAATAATTGAATTATCATAAGAATAACGAATTGCATTGGAAAGCAAATTAGTCAATACCCAAGCGGTTTTTTCATTATCAGCAAGCACTTGTGGCAAATTATCGGCTATTTTTATTTCAAACCTGATTTGCTTTTGTTCGGCTGCTGCCTTTGTAGCATTTACAGCATATTCTACAATTTCTCTGGCTTCAGACGGAATAACACTTATTTGAATGGTGCCGCTCTCTACCTGTGTCATATTCAATAATTCTCCTGTAATTTTCAGTAATCGCCCTGTATCATCGTTGATGCTATTTAAAAGACTTTCTTGCTCGGCATTTAATTCACCCACTTTTTTATTTCCCAATAATTGCAAGCTCATCTGTATAGATGATATAGGAGTTTTTAGTTCGTGTGAAACGGTAGCGATAAAGTTTGTTTTTGCAAAATCCAATTCTTTGTATGGAGTGATGTTTTGTAAGAGAATTACATTGCCTATATGTTTTGTTTCATTCTCTCCTGTGGGTGTTATCAGGATAGGAATAATTTCTTTCTCAAAATAGCTTTCTTTATTATCTGCAAAAATTTTGATAGGAAAAGATTTAATTTTTTTATCGGGTGTTTCATTCTCCGGTAAATCTTGTATGAGGGATTTAATAAGGTCGTTTTCTTCTGCAATGTTCTTAATAGGTGTGCCAATCACTTTTTCTTTTTGTAAGCCCGCTATTTTTAATGCGATGTCATTCATGAAGAGAATAGTGTGTTTTTCATCCAATCCGATAACCGGTTCGCTCATATTGTTAATAAGGGTCTCTATACGCTTTTTTGCCATCATCAACCTTTCAATGCTGCTATTACTGTATTCTTCCAGCTTTTTAGCCATTGTATTGAATGATTTAGCTAACTCCCCATACTCATTGTGCTGTTCGAAATGCACTCTTCTGGAGTAATTTTTTGCAGCTATTTCTTTTATACTTTCCGTTAATTCCCGGATAGGATTAGCAATATTTGAGGGCAGATTGATCAGAAGTGTGAAGGCTATTATGAAACAGCATGTTCCCGTTATGGCAATCCACAAAATTGCCGTATCAGCCGTTTTTTCTGCGATCTGATTTTTCCGCTGTATTGCCTGCATATTGAGCAGCATTACATCGGTAATGTCTTGCTGTAGTGTCCGGAGTAGGCCACTGTCATCAGGAGAATTTACTATGAGTGCAAAATCGTGTTTAATCTTGTCCGTAATTTCTTGTTCTCCAACTTCTGTGATAGTCCTCGTCTGTTTTTCCAAGCTCTGCCTGAAATTCTTTTGTTGTACAGGATTATTAATATCGCTGTTCAGTGCATTGAGCATCTGGCGACAGTAATCTATAGTATTATAATTATCTGCCAGAATATTCTTTGCATCATTAGATAGCTTGTTTATATGGGTTGCACTTAATACGGTAAGAAATGCTATCATTCCAAAAAGCAGCCCTACACCCAATATTAGCTTAGTCTTTATTTTCATTATCTCAGTTCTTTAACTTAATATCACAAGGTCAATATCATTTGCAGACAGTTTTCTTAAAAGTCCGTTAAACACATTGGTGGCTAAAATAATATGTATCAGGCTCAAATGTGGCTTTCCAATGCAGATGGTTGTTATCTTACGTTGCTCGCATTGTTCCATTATAGCTTTTGAAATATTATCATTTTCCACTTTAATTATGTTCGCACCTAATTCTGTAGCTAATTTAAAGTTATTTATAAGGTGCCTTTGTTTGTCGAGGGCAATTTTGTCAGGGCTTTCACGGGGTGTTTGTACATAAAGTACAGACCATTTGCTATTGTAATAATTGGCAAGCCTTGCAGTTTTCCTTATGACATTTTTTGCCGTCTTCTCATTTGAGCTGATACACGCTAAGAACTTTTCTCTTTTTGCCGCACTCGTCAGTGTAACCTCGCTCTCAACTTTACGTTCCACCTGCGAGGCTACTTCTTTTAGTGCTAATTCTCTTAGCTGAAGTATATGTTCACTTTTGAAGAAATTATTGAGTGCCGTTTCTATTTTTGCAGGTTCGTATATCTTTCCCTCTTTAAGACGTGTAATTAATTCATCTGCTGTTAAGTCAATATTTACTACTTCGTCTGCTTCGGCAATTACACTATCAGGAATACGTTCTTTTACCTCAATTCCTGTAATGGCTCTCACTTCTTCGTTAAGACTTTCTATATGTTGTATATTAACAGCACTAATAACGTTTATACCTGCATCTAAAATGTCCAGTACGTCTTGCCAACGTTTTTCATTTTTGCTGCCTTCAATATTGGTATGCGCTAATTCGTCTATGATCACAACCTCAGGGCGCAAATTGATGACTGCCTGAACGTCTAATTCTTCTAATTCTTTACCCTTGTAAAACAACTTCCTACGTGGAATTATGGGCAACCCCTCTAATAAATCATGTGTTTCTTTCCTGTTGTGCGTTTCTATGTAACCAATCTTCAAGTCGATGCCATTGCGCAACAGCGAATGTGCTTCCTGTAGCATACGAAAGGTTTTGCCTACACCGGCACTCATACCGATGTAGACTTTAAATTTCCCTCTCCTCGACTTTTTTATCAAGTCAAGAAACTGTTGTACTGTTTGGTCTTTTTCTGTCATTAGAAAGCAATTGCCAATGATGTCGTTATAAAATAATTATTGATACTTGGTTTATCATTCATTGTAAAAATCTTGTCCTGGCTCGAAAAACCTCTTCCTTCGATGCGCCACATCACGTTATTTCTCATCAGGTAATCGTAGTTTATAGAATAGCCCCAAGTTTTAAATCCGTTCGGAGTACCCGTACCGATTAGTGCTCCGTTCTTGTCGCTATAATACTCTCCTCTCACCGCAATGTTGTGTTTTTCGGCAGGACTGAATTTAGCAATTAAAACCGGTGCGTACCAGGTGTTATAGCTGCTGCTCCCTTTGCTTTTCTGCTCTGCTCCAATGTCAAACCCAGCAGTTAGCGCAAATTTATCTGAAATTTTAAAAATACCGTAGAGGTTATGGAAATAGCGCATTTGCTTTATACTGTCGGCTTTATCATTACCAATAAAGGAACTACTGTTGAGCGTGATCTTTGAATTGGGTTTATAGGTAAGCTGATGACCGAATGCAGGAGTATTATTACCATCTACACGTTGTATGCGCTGCCAGCCGTTTAATACCAATCCGCTAATAAACCATTTGCCGTTGTCAGTGGTGTAGGAAATTTTTGCCCCTGTCTCAAAATAGGGCGAATTTTCTGCATATATTCCTCTGGTCACTGTCCAGTTGTCTATACCTACGGCACTTTCAAAACCAATATGGGATGAAAAAACGCCTGCGTCAATCTGTAATCTTCCCCAAAAACCGAAACGAATATAAATATAGTTTTTAAATTTGGGAA
>RDDY01000063.1 GCA_003852805.1 Chryseobacterium sp. | reverse complement strand
ACTGTCTGGAGCCTTTTGATTACTTTAAATGTCATTAAAATGATTTACACCCAAATCGAAATACAGAATTTTCACGACGGTCGTCTGCAAATGGCCGTTCTCAATCAACCCGATTCCTACAACAGTTTTACGGCAGATATGCTGCGCGAACTCCGCCATTTTATCCACGAGTGCAACACCGACGAGAATGTCCGTTGCGTAGCCATTACGGGTCGCGGTAAGGCTTTTTCGTCGGGCCAGAATCTGAAAGAAGCGCTGAAGGGCTTCGGCGAGGAAGAGCGCATCATCCAGCGCATTGTGGTGGAATATTACAATCCGTTGGTAAAGGAGATCGTCAACTGCAGCAAGCCTGTGGTCGCGTTGGTCAACGGTGCCGCTGTAGGGGCGGGTGCCATGCTGGCGCTGATTTGCGATTTTGCAGTGGCCGCGGAGAGCGCTTATTTCTCACAAGCTTTTGTCAATATCGGCCTGATCCCCGATACGGGCGGTACTTATTTTCTGCCGAAACTGCTCGGTCGTCAACAGGCAAATTACTTGGCGATGACGGGCAATAAATTGTCGGCACAGGAAGCAAAAACATTGGGCCTGATTGCAGAGGTTTTCCCCGATGCCGATTTTGAAGCGGAAGCCAAAAAGGTGTTAGAACAATTGGTGCAACTTCCGACCAAGGCGATTGCGCTGACAAAAAAAGCCTTCAACAGTTCTTACGGCAACAGCCTGAACGCGCAACTCGACCTCGAGGGAATTCTGCAGCAGGAAGCCGCCGAAACCGAGGACTTTAAAGAAGGCATTGCCGCTTTTCTGGAGAAAAGAAAACCGAATTATCAAGGGAAATAATGATGGATAAATCTGAGGTCATTAATCTCCGATCCGGAGTCTCAACGGTGGGAATCATCGGTGCCGGTACCATGGGCATCGGCATTGCTCAGGTAGCAGCCACCGCCGGCTGCGAAGTTTTTCTCTTCGACACCGATCAAGAGCAAACGGAGAAGTCGATTCGCGGTCTTCGCGCTACTTTTGAGAAACTTGTTTCCAAATCGAAAATCACCGAGTCAGAGGCCGACGAAATCATGGAGCGGATTCGACCCGTCGTCAGTTTAAAAGATTTTTCCGACGCTGATTTAATCATCGAAGCCATCGTCGAGAACCGCGATGTCAAAAAGAAAATCTTCTCCGAACTCGAAGATTATGTTTCGGAGAAATGCATCATTTCGTCGAATACTTCGTCCATTTCCATCACTTCACTGTCGGCTGACCTGAAAAATCCCGAACGCTTTATCGGCATCCATTTCTTCAATCCTGCACCATTAATGCCATTGGTCGAAATCATTCCGGGTCTCCTGACACGCGGTGGTCTGGCCGAGGAAATTTATGCATTGATGAAAGACTGGAAAAAGGTTCCCGTCATCGCAAAGGATATTCCGGGCTTTATCGTCAACCGCATCGCACGACCTTTTTATGGCGAAGCTTTACGCATCGTCGAAGAAAATATTGCAAAGTCAGAACAGGTAGATGATGCGATGAAGACTTTGGGCAACTTCAGAATGGGTCCGTTTGAACTGATGGACCTGATCGGTATCGATGTCAATTTCTCGGTGACCAAAACTGTTTACGCAGATTATTTCTTCGACCCAAAATATAAACCGAGCCTTTTGCAGCAACGCATGAGCGAAGCAAAACTGCATGGCAGAAAGACGGGTCGCGGCTTTTACAGTTACGCGGAAAATGCTGAAAAACCGACACCGGAGAAAGACGAGAAGCTTTACGAGCAGATTTTCATGCGCATTATTTCAATGCTGATCAATGAAGCTGTCGAGGCTAAACGGCTGGGCCTCGCCAATGATGCCGACATAGAACTGGCAATTCAAAAAGGCGTCAACTATCCGAAAGGGTTGCTGGCCTGGGGCGAACAGATCGGCTTCGACAAAATATCTGAAACGCTGCAACAGCTGTACGACGAATATCAGGAAGAGCGCTACCGTCAAAGTCCGCTGATGCGTAAACTGATTAAAAATTAGAACGATGACTCCACTGGAAACCGCCCAATACATGCTCGATCAGGATTACTTTTCCCAGTGGATGGGGATTAAGCTGATCGACGTCAGAGAACAATATTGTCTGATCGAAATGCCGGTGCGCAAAGAGATGATCAACGGCCTGAAAACCCTGCACGGCGGCGTAACCTTTGCGATGGCCGATTCTGCGCTCGCTTTTTCAAGCAACAACACCGGCGATGCAGCGGTCGCGCTGAACTGTATCATTAATTATACAAAAGCCGGCAGAGAAGGCGACGTCTTCCGTGCCGAGAGCAAACTCGTAAGCGATACCCGCAAGCTCGGCGTTTATGATATTATCATCACCAACCAGAACGGCGAAACGGTAGCAGGTTTCCGTGGCACCGTTTACAAATTGGGCAAGAAAGTTACCGAATTATAAAACAAAATATGAACTACCAGGATATGCACCCCGAATCCCTGATGATGTCGCTGGGCTACAAGCCAGCTTTGTCTGAAGGATCAGTAAAATGCCCGATTTTCCAGACATCGACATTTGTATTTGATAAGGCTGAATACGGAAAAGCTTTTTTCGAAATGGCTTACGGTCTGCGTGAGGCGGAAACCGATGAAGAAATGGGCCTGATCTACAGCCGTTTGAACAACCCGAACCTTCAGATTTTGGAGGAGCGACTGGCGGTCTGGGACGGAGCTGAAGCTGCGGCAACCTTTATCAGCGGGATGGCTGCAATATCTACGGTTTTTCTTGAATGTCTGAAGCCGGGCGACCTGCTGGTTTACAGCACACCGCTCTACGGCGGCACAGATCATTTCATCACCGAGTACCTGCCGTCAATAGGTGTAGAAATCATGTCATTTAAACCCGGACAGGAGTTCAGCGAGTTGACGAAAATGATTTCATCATCAGGTTTAGGCAGTAAACTGAAGATGATTTACATCGAGACTCCCGCGAATCCGACGAACGCGCTCATCGACATCGAAGCTTGCCGTAAAGTGGCTGATGCTTTTTCAGAAGACGTGGTTCTGGCGGTTGACAATACCTATATGGGTCCGCTTTGGCAGCATCCGCTGAAGCACGGCGCCGATCTGTCGGTTTACTCAGCGACAAAGTATATCGGTGGCCATAGTGATTTGATAGCCGGCGCGGTCTGCGGCAGCAATGATTTGATTAACCGTTTAAAAGCTCAACGCACCTTCTTGGGCAATATGCTGTCGCCGTTCACCGCATGGTTAATGCTTCGCAGTTTGGAAACATTGAAAATCCGCATGGAGCAGGCAGCCCGAAATGCTGAGCAAGTTTACCGTTTTCTTGCCAACCATGAAAAAGTCGCCAAAGTTTACTACTTAGGGAATATCACCGAGACCGATCCGTCCTATGCCATTTATAAAAAGCAGTACACAAGTCCCGGTGCGATGATTTCGTTCGACATTAAGGGTGGCGAAAAAGAAGCGTTCACTTTTCTGAACAATTTAAAAATGGTGAAACTTGCTGTCAGCCTTGGTGGAACCGAATCTCTGGCAGAGCATCCCAAGTCGATGACGCACAGCAGTATCCCGGCAGATCTTGCAAAAGAAATGCAGATAACTGACAGCCTGGTGCGCATCTCCATCGGCATCGAACACTACGACGATATTATCCGCGATATCAGCCAGGCGCTGGATGCGGTGGATTTGTAAGAGTCAAGAGTAAAGAACCAAGAGTCGAGAGTGAGGAATCGAGAATTGAGAATCAGGAATGGCAGATAAGAATAATGGCTTACGAATTACAGGCATAAAACCTTGATGGGGTTAAAATAGCATCTTGATTCTTGGCCCTAGCATCTAGATTCTAGCGTCTAGATTCTAGACTCTAACATCTAACATCTAACACATGTCCAACGTATATATCATAGATTACATCAGAACGCCGATTTCAAAGTTATCGGGTGGCCTGTCACAGGTTCGCGCCGATGATTTGGCCGCAGTGGTTCTGAAAGAAATAGTTAAGCGCAACCCCGAGATTCCGGCTGAGGAAATAGAAGACGTGATCATGGGTTGCGCAAACCAAGCGGGTGAAGACAACCGCAACGTGGCGCGTATGGCGCTGCTGCTGGCGGGCCTGCCATACCGGATCGGTGGCGAAACCGTGAACCGTCTCTGTGCTTCCGGCATGGCTGCTGTGGCCAATGCTTACCGCGCGATTTCGGTGGGCGAAGGCGAAATTTACATCGCCGGCGGCGTCGAGCATATGACGCGCTCCCCGTATGTGATGTCGAAACCGAGTTCGGCGTTTGGGCG
The DNA here is from genome assembly GCA_003852805.1 of Chryseobacterium sp. GTDB lineage: Bacteria > Bacteroidota > Bacteroidia > Flavobacteriales > Weeksellaceae > Elizabethkingia. The sequence goes on along the minus strand of RDDY01000063.1, from coordinate 2,277 downwards.
CGACAGCCAAATGTTTGACACTACTTTCGGCTGGCGTTTCGTCAATCCAAAAATGAAGGAGATGTACGGCACCGATGGCATGGGCGAAACGGCAGAAAATCTGGCAGATCTTCACAAGATAAGCCGCGAAGATCAAGATAAATTCGCGCTTTGGTCACAGCAAAAAGCAGCCGAGGCACAGCAGCAGGGCCGCTTGGCGGAGGAAATTGTCGCAGTGGAAATTCCACAGCGTAAAGGCGATTCGGTGATATTCGAAAAAGATGAATTCATCAAACCCGATACTTCTCTGGAAGTTCTGGGAAAACTGAAACCGGCTTTCAGAAAAGACGGAACGGTGACCGCCGGTAATGCTTCGGGCATGAACGACGGCGCCGCGGCTTTGATTCTTGCCAGCGAAGAAGCGGTGAAGAAATACAACTTGAAGCCAAAGGCCAGAATCGTAGGCTCGGCCGTTGCAGGTGTGGAGCCGCGCATTATGGGAATTGGTCCTGTGGAAGCCACCAGGAAACTGCTCAAGCGTCTGGATCTTACGCTCGACGATATTGATATCATTGAACTGAACGAAGCATTTGCAGCGCAGGCGCTGGCGGTAACAAGAAGCCTCGGTTTAGCCGATGACGACTCGCGGATCAATCCAAACGGGGGCGCCATTGCACTCGGGCACCCGCTCGGCGTTTCGGGTACCAGAATCCTCGGCTCGGCCATGCTCGAGCTTCAGAAACAAGATAAGAAATACGCATTGTGTACGCTCTGTATCGGTGTCGGTCAGGGTTATGCGATGGTCATAGAAAAAGTCTGATGCATATTTATTCCTATCACGGCGTACGCCCGGTCATCAAAGAATCTGCGTACATTCATCCGCAGGCAGTCATTATCGGCAATGTGGAAATTGGTGAAGAAGTATACGTTGGTCCCAATGCCGTGATCCGCGGAGATTGGGGAAAGATCATCGTAAAAGACGGCGCGAACGTGCAGGAAAACTGTACGCTGCATGTTTTTCCCGGTATCGAAACCATTTTGGAAGAATCTGCACACATCGGCCATGGCGCGATCATTCATTCAGGCCACATCGGCAGAAATTGCTTGGTCGGGATGAATGCCGTGGTAATGGACAAAGCCTACATCGGCGATGAATCTATCGTCGGAGCGCTTTGCTTTGTGCCGGCAAATTTTCGTTGCGAACCACGGAAATTGATCGTCGGCAGCCCTGCAAAAATCATCCGTGATGTTTCAGACGAGATGATCCATTGGAAGACCGAAGGAACGAAGATTTACCAACAACTGGCCCGCGAAGGAAAGGAAGCCATTCAGCCTTGTGAACCTTTGCGCGAATTTGTAGAGCAGATTCCGACAAAAACCGTGACCTACGATATTTGGGATGATATAAAATAATCTAACAGTGCAAACCTCATAGGTTTTCAAAACCTATGAGGTTTTCAGAATTGCGATGGATAAATTAGATGTATTTGAGGCGGATACCATTTACCATGTTTATTCACATGGTAATGCAAATGATTTACTCTTCCGCGAGAAAACCAATTACGTCTTTTTTCTTGAACGAATTAAAACGTATTTGCTGCCGATTTGCGAAATTTACGCTTATTGTCTGATACCAAATCATTTTCATCTACTATTAAAACTTAATGAAAATACCGACCAGCAGCATTCCGACTTGATGAAACCGTTCAGCAATTTGCTGAATAGCTACGCAAAAGCTTATAACAAGAAATACGGCAGAAAAGGCGCGCTGTTCCTAGATTTCATCAAAAGAAAGAGGGTAGAGAATGAAAAATATTTGCTGAAGTTGCTTCACTATATTCACAATAATCCTGTTGAGCACGGCTTGGTCGCAGCTGCTGACAGTTGGCCGTACTCCTCGTACAATGCTTACCTGGAAATGAAGAAGAAAAGTAATGTCAGCAGAGATTATATGATGAGTTATTTCGATGACATCTCGGACTTTATAGCTTTTCACAAATCAAATATCGAGTATGATTTCTAATTAAACCTCATAGGTTTCGGAAACCTATGAGGTTTACATTGATAAATTGGTATATTAAACAAAATGGATAAACTTAAAAATTATATCTGCGGCGAATGGGTAGAAGGTAAAGGCGACGGCATCGCACTTTACAACGCCGTCAACGGTGAACAGGTGGCGATATCCGATACCGAAGGCCTCGACTTTGCCGCCGCGCTGGATTACGGTAGAACGGTCGGCTACAAGAACCTATCATCAATGACCTTCTACGACCGTGGTCAGATGTTGAAGAAAGT